>JBJEIK010000287.1:0-4650 GCA_051876975.1 Candidatus Methanomethylophilaceae archaeon | reverse complement strand
ATGCATCGAGAAGGGACTGATCGAGTACACGATCCAACCCAGAGGCAGGAAGGCTATGGTATTCACCCTCACCGAGAAGGGATGGTTCGTCTACAACTGCTTGAAGGCATGTGTCATGACATGGGACGGGGAGCTGGAATTCGAGAAATGCAACCTGTATGAGGCGATGACCGCAGAATATCCTGACATCTCGAAGTACTGGAACGAATGATGCTTCCACTGAATCAATACTATTGAAAACTAGGATGGTTCCTACTTTTTACTAATTAAAACTAGTTGATTCACTAGTTTTAACTAGTTAAATCTAGTAATTATACTAGTTTTTACCAATAATGTTATAAAGGAATACATTGATGTATATTACATGGAGAGAAAGATCACCAAGACACTTCTCGAATGGAAAAACGATCCGGAGAAGAAAGCTTTAGTGATTATTGGGGCCAGACAAATCGGGAAAACATACATAATCAACGAATTCGGAGAAACCCATTACAAATACCACCTTCACCTGGATTTCTCAAAAATGCCAAGTGCCTTCAACATATTCAGAGGCGATATCGATTCGAACTCGATCTTGGAAAGAATAAACCTGTATTACCCTCAATTCAAGGCAATCAGAGGAGAAAGCTTGCTGTTCCTGGATGAAATACACCTGTGTCCAGCCGCACGCTCATCGGTGAAATCCCTCTCCTCCGATGGAAGGGTGGATGTGATATCATCAGGATCCCTTCTGGGAGTGAAAGGGCTCAAAAGGAAGAAAGGAGAAAAATGGGGCCCTCTTCTTGAAGATGATTTTGAGATAGTCATGAGGGACGAATTCTCCAAGACCGTAGTGCCCGATATGGATATGGAGAAGATCATCAAGCAATCCATGGAGGATGGAAGAAGCACCATACTCCCCACAGGATACGAATCCCTACATGAAATGCTACCCATGGATTTTGAAGAGTATCTCTGGGCAATAGGGGTCAGTCATGAACAAACAGAGAAGATAAGGGAACATATCCATGAGAGAAGACCCTTCGATGAAGGAACACTCACCGCCCTGAACTACTACTTCTCCAGATACGTGCTGACAGGCGGAATGCCAGAGGCTGTGAAGATGTCTCTGCTTGACGATGGGGCTGATCAGAGAATGCTCTCCGCCCAAAGTGACATTGTGGAAAACTACCTGGGCGACATCAACAAATATGCACCGAGAGGGATCATCGTGGAAACCAATCGGGTGTACACGTCCATTCCCAGCCAGCTCAACAGAACCAACCACAGGTTCAGATTCGTCGACGTAGAGGGGAAGGAGAACAGGGGCATGAGGGAGTATGCGGACCCGATATATTGGTTGGAGTCCGCAGGCATGGCGATCATTTGTGACTGCCTCAGCGAACCGGTGATGCCGCTGGAATGCAATGTCAACAAGAACTTCAAACTCTACATGAACGACCCGGGCCTCCTGTGCAGTCAGATCGACCGTGGTTCACGTATCGCAATAGCCGAAGGACAGACCGATGTGAACAAAGGGGGGATAATGGAGAACGTCATAGCCTGCATGATCGTATCCTCAGGTCTGGAACCGTATTATTTCGAAAGGAACAAGACCACGGAAAGTGGAGTGGACAGGATCGAGGTGGATTTCATTGTGAACTTCGGAGGGGAATTGGCAGCTGTAGAGGTGAAATCCGGGAAAAACCGTAAATCTAGCTCCCTGAAGAAACTGAAGAATGATGAAAGATACTCCATGTATTCGATAAACCGGTTCATCAAATTGGGGATCACGAACATCATGGTCGATGAGGAGGGAATAGAGCACTACCCTCTGTTCGCCGCCGCATTCATGGATTCCATGTATGAATTGAAGACGATCGAATACAGGAAGGATCTGAAACTCAACCTTTGAAGATGGGAGGGAGGAACCCTCCCTTTTAAGGTTTATCAGTTCGCGGGCACGAACTTGTAACCGTAGTGGATGACCCCGCTGGCCCCGTCGGCGTCCAGTTTGCGCAGGACGGCCCTGACGGGCATACCGATCTCGATCTTGTCCAGATCCACATCGACCAGCTGTGCGGTGATCATCACACCGTCGTCGGTCTTGACCATGGCGACGGCATAGGGCTTCAGCCTGTTGTTACAGTCGGGTGCCTCGTGGATGATCGAGTAGGTGTAGACCTTTCCGGTCCTGCAGACCTGGTAGTCCTCGATCTTACCGAGGGACGCCCTGCGGCACACGGGACAGAAGTCACGCCTGGGGAAGAAGATCTTCCCGCAGTTCCCGCACTTGGACCCCTCGAGGTTGTACCTTCCGGGGATCTCCCTCCACTCTCTTGCTACGGATGACATCAGATCGCCTCCAGGATACTGACGGTTACGGCGGAACCCATTCCTCCGGAACTCTGTGCGAGTCCATACTTTGCGTTGGGCACCTGCCTCTTGTCGGCAGATCCCCTGAGCTGCTCGGTGATCTCCACGATCTGTGCGACACCGGTGGCTCCGATGGGGTGTCCGCGTGCCTTGAGTCCTCCGGAGGTGTTGATCGCGATGTCCCCTCCGATGTGGCACCTCTCCTCCATGACGGCCTTTCCTGCCTCTCCCCTCTTGTAGAATCCGAGGTCCTGCAGGGCCATGATTCCGGCGACGGTGTAGGTGTCGTGCACCTCGGCCACCTGGATGTCCTTGGGGGTGATGCCCACCTGCTTGTACGCCTGCTGGGATGCGGCCACGGTTGCACCGTATGTGGTGATGTCCTCCCTCTGGAACAGGGCGAGGCTGTCACTGGCCTGGGTGACGGCGGAGACCTTCACGTAGGAATCCGTGTACTTCTTGGCATCCTCAAGGGGACAGAGCACCAGGGATGCGGCTCCGTCTGAGATGGGTGCGCAGTCGAACACACCGAGGGGTGTGGCGACGGGACCGGACCTGAGGACGGTGTCCAGGGTGATGGCCTTCCTGAACTGTGCGTTGGGGTTGAGGGCTCCGTGGAAGTGGCTGTTGACCGCGAATGACGCGATCTCCTCCCTCGTGGCGATACCGTCGTGGATCATCCTCTGGGCGATCATCGCATGGAGTCCCGCGAATGTCACTCCCATGCCTGCCTCCCACTCCGCATCGGCGGTGGCGTCGAGGACGGAGTTGATGGAGGAATCGTCGAGATCGGTCATCTTCTCCGCTCCTCCCACGAGGACGATGTCGTTCATTCCGGATGCGACGGCCATGACCGCCTGCCTGAATGCGACACCTCCGGACGCTCCCCCTGCCTCGACCCTTGTGGCGGGGATGTGGCGGGTGGCCATTCCTGAGTAATCGGCGATGAGTGCGTCGATGTGCTGCTGGTTGATGAAGCGTCCTGCGGACATGTTTCCGACGAAGATACCGTCCACCTCGCTTCCGGAGAGGTTGGCGTCCTCCATGGCCTTCATCCCGGCCTCGATACCGATGGCCCTGAAGGATTTGTTCCAGAGTTCACCGAACTTGGTGACTCCGACTCCTATGATTGCTACGTCCCTCATCTTATCACTCCATCATGACGATCTTGCCCTTGAACTTGGCATATGTTCCGTAATCCACGTAGACGGGGTCGGCCATGACCTTCTCCAGCACGGGTGCGTTGTCCCTCTTGTAGTTCTTGATCTCGTCGGTGACGGTGATGTCGAATGCATCGCTTCCCGCTCCGGATCCGTAGGATGTCACGAAGATCCTGTCGCCGGGCTCGGCGTGGTCGAGGGTGTTGGCGAGACCGAGCGGAACGGCTCCGCTGTAGGTGTTGCCGATCTGGGGTGTCAGGAGACCGTACTCGATCTGCTCGGGGGTGAATCCGAGCTGTGCGGCGACCCTGGTGGGGAATTTGCCGTTGGGCTGGTGGAACACGGCGTACTTGTAATCCTGGGGCGTGGTCCCCATGGCCTCCATGAGCATCTTGGCCGCGGAGGTGATGTGCCTGAAGTAGGCGGGCTCACCGGTGAACCTTCCTCCGTGCAGGGGATAGGGCTGTCCCTCCCTCCTCCAGAAGTCGGGGGTGTCGGTGGTGAAACTGAGTGTCTTGTTGATTCTGGCGATGATCTTCTCGGTTCCGATCAGGTAGGCCGCACCTCCTGCGGATGCGGAGTACTCGAGTGCGTCCCCGGGCGCTCCCTGGGAGGTGTCGGCTCCGATGGCCACTCCGTACCTGACCATTCCGGAACCCACGAGACCCATGCATGCCTGGATTCCAGCCGTACCGGCCTTGCATGCGAACTCCATGTCCGCGGCGGTCATGGCGGGTGTGGCGTTGATCGCCTCCGCGACGATGGTGGCGGTGGGCTTCACAGCGTAGGGGTGGGACTCGGATCCCACGTAGATGGCTCCGATGTCCTTGGGGTCCACCTCGGGAACCCTGTCCATCATGTACCTGGCCGCCTCGGTGGCGATGGTAACAACATCCTCGTCCGGAGACGGGACTGATTTCTGATAGATCATCAGACCCTTTCCCATCCCCTTCCCGTCTACACCCCAGATCCTCCCGATCTCCTCGGGTTTGATCCTGTATCTGGGAACATATGCTCCGTAACTTACGATTCCAACATCCATCAAATCTCCTCCTTGAGGGAGTTCATCCTGGCCACGAATTCCTCCACATCCAGATCGGTCGTCACCAACGGTATGCCTTCGAGACGTGCGAGC
>JBJEIK010000286.1:0-4656 GCA_051876975.1 Candidatus Methanomethylophilaceae archaeon | reverse complement strand
ATCGGCGTTAATGCCCTTATTGTATCGAAACGATGGAAACATCCCATCATTTCAGCTCGATGTCGAAGTTGGCGGCATATTTGCGCAGCGCATAGGATTGGGCGCGGGTGTAGGCCATCATCGATCCTATCATTATGCTCTCCAGGATCTCGTCCTTGGATGCTCCGGCCTCCTTGGCGTGCCTCATCTGCACGTCGACGCAGTACTCCCCTCCGATCGCGGTCGCTGCGGCCACCGCACAGAGGTAGCGGGTCTTCTTGTCGAGGTCACCGTCACCCTCCAGGATGGAGCGGGTCAGGGTGGCCGATGGGACGAACAGGTCCGGTCTCGTGCTGAGGACCTGGTTCACCACCGGTACGAATCCGAACGCCTCCTCCGTGGCCTTCAGGATCCTGTCTGTCTTCTCGCGTAGGATGGGGTCTTCCTTCATGTCGGGGGATGATGCGTTACTACCACATAATCCCCGGAGTTAGTATGACCGCACGGTGTCCCCTTTATCTTCACTCTGCGAAGTCGGTTGTTCTGCGCGAAGAACGGCGCAGGAGAAAGAGAGCAAATGGATATGAGCAGAGAGACCCTGGCAGGGATCTTCACGGAAACAGGCAGGGAATACGGTTACGATTCCGTGAAATCGGATTTCGTGGCTTTCCGCGACTTCGTGTGACGGGTGAAGCTGATGAGGGGATTGCCTGAAGAGGCCGGTCCGGCCGTCCGGACCGTTCCCGCCCCGACGTGCATCACCGGTGACGGGGTGTGCGGAGCTCGGGGTGATCAGGGGGATCGTTGCCGTACCGGCAGTGACCACCCGAAGGGATGGTGTGCTATGGCGAGCGTATGCGAACCGTCGGAGAGGGTCGTGAGGAAAGCAGGAGGGTACCGTGACGGTATCGTCCGCACCGATGCGGTGCAGGGGAGGGACGAGGGGATGGAGTCCCCCGAGTCGGACGGTCAGATCTCCCCCGGCCTGTGGACGGCGCCTAAGGCACAAGCGTCCCCGCATCGGAACCCGGTAAGCCCGACGGACCCCGGAGACGGAGGGTCGATCGCGAGAGAGGCTATCGTCCGGCGGGTAGAGGATGGGGCAGGAAGCGAATGCCTTCCTGTAACGGGGAGGATAGGCACGTTGTGCCGTCCCGAAAGGGAGCCCATTTGCCCCAGGTCGGATGCGGCGGTGAACGGATGGGAACCGGATGTCGGCGTCCATGCCGATACGCGTTGCTGCGCGGCGGACGTCTCCGACGGTTTCGCTCCAAAGGGATGGTGTTCCATCGACTGGGAGAGGGCGGAATCGGACATCCGCGGGATCCAATCCCGTATCGCCAAGGCCGCAAGGAACGGAAACACAGCGAGGGTGCGCATGTTGCAGGACATGTTACTGACATCGTACCACGGGAGATGCATGGCGGTGAGGACCGTCATCACCGGACCATGGGGCGATGTCCCCGGGGAGGACGGGGAGGTATGGTCCACACCGGAGGCGATGGGCCGTGCCGCGGAGACTCTGGATGCACTCACTTTCGTCTCAGGACAGACCGTGAGGCGTCCGTGTCATCGCGGTGCCGGGGGCGGTGAGGTCCGTCTGCCGACGATGCATGACCGTGCGGTGCAGGAACTACATGCCATGGCCCTCCGTCCCGTGATGGAGGTGTGTGCGGATCCGCATTCCTTCGGGTTCAGGGAGGGCAGGGGCGTCCGTGACGCCGTAGAGAGCCTCCGCGGGATCCTGAGGGACTCGGGTCCGGACGCCATGGTCATGGTGATGCGCATCGGGTCCATGGACGACGGTACCGTGTGGAGGTGGCTTTCGGACAACAGAGGGGTCGACTCCCGCATGCTGGGGCAACTGGTACGCGGAAGACAGCTCTTCGGCCGTTCGATGTTCCCCCACACACCGGGTACCGTGGACCTGGGCGGTATCTCGCCCGTGCTGGCCAACATGGCGTTGGACGGCATGGAGGGGATGCTGTCGATGAACGGTGTCAGGATGGTCAGGTACGCGGACATGGTCGCGGCGGTCGTTGACGGTTCTATCCCGTCGGCCGCCGTATCGGAGGCATCGTCGATCTTCCTCGTGGGAAGAGGGCTGTGCATCCTGGGATCGGAGACGCCCTCCCTCGAGGATGGTTTCGACTTCCTGGGATTCGCATTCCGCAGGTCACACGGGAGGATGACGGTGCAGCCGTCCGACGGGTCGGTGGACGCGGTGTGTTCGGAGATCAAGAGGATCGCCGCATACTCCGCCGCATCGACGCAAGGAGACCTGATCCGCCGTGTCAACAGAGCCATCCGGGAATGGTGCGGATACTACACCTCCGTGCCCCACAGGACCGCCTCACGTCATGTGGACCACAGCGTGCACCTCATAATCAGACGCTGGGCCACAAGGAGGCATCCGCAGAAGGGTGCGACCTGGATCAGAGACCGGTACTGGCATGACAGCGGTTCGGGGAGGGTGTTCACCGACGGTGAATCCACCCTCATCACCGCATCCGGTATCGGACACCGTCCGCACACACCCGTCCGCACATGGTCGGACCCGTACTCCGACCCGTGGTATTTCCGTGAGAGGGAGGGGATGACGACAGGTGCCTCGGAGAAGGAGTGGACCATGTTCGGACTTCCCTCGGCGACCGCCCCGAGGAACGGGGTGGCATCCGGCCCGAGCCGTATGCGGTGAAAGCCGCACGTACGGTTCCCAGAAGAGGGCCTCCGGGAGACCGGGGGTCCTTATTCGACAAGGTAAGCTGGCGCAGATCGTACAAATGGATAGAACTCAGCGTGTCCGACTACCTGATGGATGCCCCCGTGGAGGTGATGGAATCCCTGTCCAGGACGATATTCACTAAGATCAGGGGCACGGAGGATGCCTTCTACGAGCCCGAGGTATGTGATTGGGTCACATCCAGGGAGTTCAGGAAGGCCAAGCAGCCCATGTACATCAGCCGCTGCAGGGGACTGACCCTCAGCACCCGCGGCATGTTCAGGGACCTCAACGACTCCTACGGAAGACTGGTGGACCAGGGTCTGGTGGAGCGCGATCCCGAGGTCTACATGGGATGGGGCCCCACGACCACATCGAGGTTCGCCGGTGCATCCAGCGTGCTGATGAAGGTGGTGAACATGTCCCAATCCCTGGATTCGGAGAATGTTCCCGAGGAGGTCCTGGACTACTGCGTGTACGCACATCTCAGCCATATAGGGATGGGATTCAGGGCGGAGAGCCCCCAGAGGGAGCTCCTGTTCAACAAGGAGCTGAACAGGTTCCCCGGGAGGGCCCACGCCATGTACATGATGGAGCAGCTCGGGATCAAGGTATGAGTCCGTTAGGAAGGAGGACGACGACAAACCGAGGAAACATGGGATGAGGGGGACCGGGAACGGCCCTCCGATCCCTGCCTTTATCATCTATTCTATAAGCAGAGGTGTCCCCGGAACGCTAACAAACCCTCTCATGGTACGACGATGACGTCGCTCTCGGGGTTCTGACTTACGCCCGGGGTATGTGTCGGACCCAACGTTGGCCTCCGGTCATCGCTGCGACGACACGTCGCTAACTCCCGCAGGAGCCCCAAATAAATGGGAAATGGGTCGCTGTACGCCGTACCGTGCACATGGCGTTCACGGTTCGCGCCCCTTCGCCGGTGCGGCATGTTCCCCATCCATCGTCCGATATATAAGGGGAATCCGGGATGGAATGGTATCACATGGGGGATAAAACGCCGTTACTATGGCATCATGGTGGCAATTTCCGGTATTTCATAGTAGCCAATATTATAATATCGAACATCTTTTCCCCAACCGTGCAGTTCTCAACCAAAACCCGTTACGCCCTACGCATGCTGGTCGATCTGGCGGCCCACCAGGGTCAGGGCAATGTGAAGATCAAGGACATCTCCCAGCGTCAGGAGATCTCCCTCAAGTACCTGGAGCAGATCATAACGATCCTCAGCAAGGCTGGGTATGTGAAGGGCGAGAGAGGGCCGCAGGGAGGATACAGTCTCTCCAAGGACCCCAAGGACATCACCGCAGCCGACATCGTCATGCTCATAGAGGGTTCGGTATCACCGTCTCCGTGCATCAAGTGCGGTGTCGTCGACTGTCCCCGTGCCAACACGTGCACCACCGTGGACCTGTGGAAGAGGGTCGATTCCGCTCTCACGGAGATCCTCGAGGACACCACGCTCCAGGACCTCCTCGATGATGCCAGGTCCAAGAACATCATCGACGTGATGGATTCGCCGGAATACTTCATCTGATCCGATACGCCCCTGCCTAATTCATACTATTCATACTGGTTTGGTATGGAATTATTATATAGGCTTCCGTCCATGGGATTGTCGGAATTGATTGACCATGGTCGGCAGTGTGGACATTCTATGGCACGGCAGGGGAGGACAGGGTGCCTTCACGGCATCCAGGATACTCGGGGCTGCATATGTATCGGGAGAGGGAGGGAGCGCGCTGGCGTTCCCGTCGTTCGGTCCGGAGAGACGCGGCGCACCCATGCGTGCGTTCACCAAACTCTCCATGGATGCGGTGAGCGACCGCAGCGAGATCACGTTCCCCGATTACGAGATCTACCTGGATGAGGGACTTTTCTCCGATGCTGAGGATGACGGGAGAGTGATCGTCGTCAACTCCCCTGACGAGGGTGCC
>JBJEIK010000285.1:0-4664 GCA_051876975.1 Candidatus Methanomethylophilaceae archaeon | reverse complement strand
CTTCTTATCTTGTGGCCGAGGGGCTTTATCCGCAATTACCAGATATCCTAAGCGTCGACAAGCTACAACAGACCCACCCCTTTTATTAAAAAGAACCTATGTAGCCGAACGATGATGTTGATTAAACTGGGTGGTAGCGTTATCACCGACAAGTCCCAGTACAGGACATTCAACAAGGATCAGGTTTCCAGGCTATGCCGGGAGATCGCCGAGTCCGGAAAGGGAACCATAGTCGTCCACGGCGCCGGTTCATTCGGACATGTCGTCGCCAAGAAATACGCACTCCAGCACGGTCTCATCGATTTCTCGCAGATACCCGCGATCGCACAGGTCCAGTACGATGTCCGCGAACTCAGCTCCATGGTCGTGAGGGAACTGATAACAAACGGTATCCCCGCGGTCTCGGTCCCTCCGGGATCGTGCTTCGTCATGGAGGACGGAAAGCTCATCGTCAACGATTCGGAGGCCATCAGGGCCCTGGCCCACATCGGCGTGATGCCCATACTCTTCGGAGACGTGGTCATGGACCGCAAGAAGGGATTCGGCATATGTTCCGGGGACCAGATCATGGAGGTCCTGACGGACATCTTCAAGCCGGACCGCATAGTGTTCGTCTCCGACATAGACGGACTCTACACGGCGGACCCCAAGACCGATCCCGATGCAGAACTGATCCCCGAGGTCACCCCGGACATACTGGAGGAGATCTCATCCGGATCCACCGTCGACGACGTCACTGGAGGGGTCCGTGGAAAGATGGAGTCCATGCTCAGGATGTGCGACGAGGGTCGTGACTGCGTACTGGTCAACGGTACCGTTCCCGGCAGACTCCTCTCCCTGCTGAAGGGCGAGGATGTTCCGTGCACGGTAGCCAGGATGTGATTCATATGACACCCATCAAGGACAGGAAGGCGGACCACATCAGGATCTGCAGGGACGAGAGGATCGCCCCCGGATACTGCTATTGGGATGACATCAGGTTCGTCCACAACGCCCTTCCGGAGATCGACGCCGATGACATCGACACCTCGTGCATGCTCTTCGGCAAGAAACTGGAATTTCCTCTGGTGGTCACCGCCATCACTGGAGGCTTCCCCGGAGCCGTGAAGATCAACTCCAACATCGCCGAGGCCTGTGCGGAACTCGGCATCGGAATGGGGATCGGGAGCGAGCGTGCCGGGATCAACGGCGTGCACCCCGAGAGCTACTCCGTCATCAAGGAGTTCGATGTCCCCCTGGTCATCGGGAACGTGGGGGCACCCCAGCTGGTGAACCAGCACAGCAAGGACAAGTTCACCCCCGATATGGTCGGACAGGCCAAGGACCTGATAGATGCCGACATAGTGGCGATACACCTCAACTTCCTTCAGGAGGTCGTCCAACCCGAAGGGGACACCAACGCAGCGGGATGCCGTGATGCCATACGCGGGCTCGCCAGGGAATATCCCATCATGATAAAGGAGACTGGCGCGGGCATCTCCGCGGATGTGGCCGAACGCGTGAAGGGAATCGGCATACGCGGGATCGACATCGCCGGGATGGGAGGTACGAGTTTCTCCGCCGTGGAGCTCTACAGGGCCATGGATGCGGAGGACAACATCAGGACCTGCATGGGAGAGACGTTCTTCGACTGGGGAATCCCATCACCCGTCTCCCTCTTGCAGTGCAGGGGATGCGGACTTCCGCTCATCGCATCCGGAGGCGTCCTGGACGGAATACACGTGGCGGCTGCCATCGCCATGGGCGCATCGTCCGCGGGTGTCGCAAACGTCATACTCAAAGAGGCCACCCAATCGGCGGAGGCCGTTATTGAGAAACTCACAATAATCAGGGAGGAACTGAGGGCGGCGATGCTGCTCACCGGCTGCAAGGACCTGTCACAGCTGGCGAAGGCAAAGCATGTCGTTCTCGGCGAGACAAGACAATGGATGGATCAACTATGATCGACGCTAAAGAATATCTGAAGAAGATGTCCGCCGAACTCGACGGACCCATCAAGAGCTACATCGGTGACGAGGAACCCTCCAACCTCATGGAGGCCTCAAGGCAGTACCCCTACGCAGGGGGGAAGAGGATGCGCCCCGCCATGGCGGTCGCCACATGCGGTGCCGTCGGAGGGGACAGGAACAAGGCCATCCCCCTGGCCGTCGCCGTCGAGTACATCCACAACTTCACTCTGATCCACGACGACCTCATGGACGGAGATGCCAAACGCAGGGGAATGGACACCATCCACGTCGGATACGGTATGCCCACCGCGGTCCTCGCCGGAGATGCACTGTTCGCCAAGGCGTATCAGATCATCTGCGAACTGGACGTCCCCGCCGAGAGGATGAGGGCGGCCATGAAGTACGTCAGCGATGCGGTCTGGGACCTGGCACGCGGACAGCAGATGGATGTCAACAACGAGGGGAAGATCGTCTCTGAGGAAGTGTACATCGAGACCATCAAGCTGAAGACCAGCGTCCTGTTCGCCGCCGCAGCTGCCGGAGGAGCGATCATCGGAGGTGCCGATGACGCCACCGTCAAGGCGATCAACGAGTACGCCCTGGAGCTCGGACTCGGATTCCAGATGTTCGACGACTACCTCGGTATCGCCGGAGATGAATCCAAGACGGGAAAATCCGTGGGTAACGACATCCGCAAGGGAAAGTGCACATGCATGGTGACCCATGCCATCAGGTCCATCAAGGACCCGAAGGTCCTGGAGGAGTTCAAGAGCATCCTCGGCAACATGGATGCGACCGACGAGCAGTGCGCCCGTGCAAAGCAGATCATGCAGGATGCCGGATCCATCGACTACGCCTTGGGACTCGCCAGACAGAAGGTCGACAACGCCATCGCCAAGATCTCCTTCCTGCCCGAGAGCGAGGACAAGGAGTTCATGATCGCACTGGCCAACTTCGCCATAAACAGGGACGTCTGAGCGTCCCATCCTCAAATATCCTCAATACCGGTTTCGGTGATGCGGTACATCGCCGACCTCCCCTCGGGGAGGCTCCGGTGTTTCATTATCACCGCGACACGTCTGCCCTCATTCTTCTTGTCGAGGCGGATGATTGTCTTGGCGTTGTGATGTAGCGCATGACCTCCCAGAAACTCCACCCCTCCGCTCTGGAGGTTGGCGTAGACCTGCGAAGTCACCATGACCGCGATCTCATGCTGACGTGCGGCATTGAGAAGGACCTCGGTCTGCCTGATGAAATCGTTGCGTGCTGCGGTGTTCTCATGATTGAGACGGTAGAACATCGTCAATGAATCGATGACGACCAGGGAGATCGCCCCGACGGCCGCAAGCTTCTCGATCTTGTCTATCCTGTCGGACTGCTCCTCGAAGCTGTGGACCTGGAAGATCAGGAGGTTCCTCATGGCGTCCTCATGACCTGCGAAAACCTGGGATAGACGGTCGGAGGATAGACCCTCCGTGTCTATGTAGGCCACTCTGCTCCCGTTTATGGCGACGTTGCGCGCGAGCTGGAGACAGACATTCGTCTTGCCGGCTCCCGCCTCGCCATATAGAAGTGTGACGCTTCCGCTCTCGATGCCGCCTCCCAGAAGGCGGTCGAACTGGGAGCATCCCAGAGGTATCCTATCCACGTACCGACCAATGCCAGAATGGAATAAAAAGATTCAGGGGCGGATGCCCCCAAGGGGTTTTCACTCGTTCTTCTTGTCCTCGGAGGACGATTCCCTCACGGGTTTGACGTCATCGAGGTTGTAATCGACGTTCTCCTGGTACTGCTCACCCTTGTACGCATACATGGGGATGGCCATGAGTGCCACGACGGCACCGACGATGAACAGGATACCCACGATCGCAAGAATGATGACGACTGCCGCGGATGCCACGGTCTCCAACACTCCGGGCTGCATCAGGGCATAGGCGGCGGCCACGATC
This sequence comes from Candidatus Methanomethylophilaceae archaeon, assembly GCA_051876975.1. Lineage (GTDB taxonomy): Archaea > Thermoplasmatota > Thermoplasmata > Methanomassiliicoccales > Methanomethylophilaceae > Methanoprimaticola. Next base: position 766 of record JBJEIK010000285.1, on the reverse strand, counting down.
AGCAGAACGACACCGATCGCGATACCGACGAATCCCAGAGCAGACTTACCGGTCTTTGCCTTCTTTATATTGTCTCCAGCCATGATGAATCACCTCGGTTGCTTGCGGGAAGGTACGGGATCAGAGAATTGGCGAGATCGCCAAGGGTCATGGACTGTATGACGATCTTCCCGGGCCCGGTGAGGGTCGTGACGAAAAGACCCTCCCCTCCGAACAGGGCGGTCTTGATGCCTCCTGCCGCGGAGATGTCATAGGTCACAGTGTCCTCCCATGCAACGGCATTGGAAGTCGATACCTTGTAGACCTCCCCGGGAGCAAGGTCCACCACATTCAGGTCACCGCATGCGGCGATGAAAGCCATCCCGGTTCCGGAGAGCTTCTGGAGGATCAGACCCTCTCCTCCGAAGAGCATGGATCCGATCTTCTTCTGCAGGGCCATGTCCAGCTTGACGGTGGTCTCGGAACCGAGATACGCGGTCTTCTGGGTGATCCACGAACCCTTTCCCACATCGATGTCCAGGATCTTCCCGGGAGCCTTTCCTCCGAGTCCGACGACTCCTGTACCTCCCTGAGGGGTGTACTTGAGAAGGAACAGGGATGCTCCGGACAGAGAGCGCTTGAGTCCGGACATGAAACCTCCCTCCATCTTGGACTCCATCCTCATGTTTCCGGTCATGTATGCCATCGCACCGGCAACGGAGTTGAACTCCTCATTTGGGGCCAGCTCCACGTTCACGAACTGGAGGTTATCTCCCGTGATTGTATA
>JBJEIK010000284.1:0-4693 GCA_051876975.1 Candidatus Methanomethylophilaceae archaeon | reverse complement strand
CGATCTAGTAGGCCAGGACACGGTTGGCGATGATGCCCTTGTCCACGGCCTCCTTGACGGTCATCTCCACGAGTTCGCCGGTGGTGTTGGGAACGAGCCTTATGGTCTCATCCTGGATGTCCTCGAACCTGGCCCAGTCCTTGTCCTCCGGGTCCACGAAGAGCTCCACCTCCATCTGGTTGAACTCCCTGAGACGGATCATACCCTGCCTGGGTGCGATCTCGTTCCTGTAGCTCCTTCCGGTCTGGATGACTCCGAGGGGCAGCTTCTCCCTGTTGTACCTGTAGAGGTTGGGGAAGTTGACGAAGATACCCTGGGCGGTCTCGGGCCTAAGGTATCCGACACGTGCGGATCCGGGTCCGATGTTGGTCCTGAACATGAGGTTGAACTCGTCGACGGGTCCCAGCTCTCCGCCGCACTCGGGGCAGCGGATGTTGTGCTTGACGAACGCCTCCTCGAGCTGCTTGGGGGACAGGATGTCCGGGTTGTCGTAGAAGTCCTTGACCATGTGGTCGGCCCTGAAGGGGGCCTGGCACTGCTTGCAGTATGTGATCAGGTCTGCGAACTCGTCCACGTGTCCGGACGCCTTGAAGACCTCGCGGGGGTTGACGGTATCGGAATCGATCTCGACGAACCCCTCCCTGCCCTTGTAGATGGACCTCCATACCTCGACGATGTTGTTCCTGAGGGAGCACCCAAGGGGGCCGTAGTCGTACATACCGGCGACCCCTCCGTAGAGCTCGAAGGAGGGCCAGATGAAACCCCTGCGTTTGCAGAGGGCCATCAGGTCTGCGGAATTGATTTCACTCATCAGTATTACCTGAGAGGGCGCATAGGACATCTACATCATAAATCATGCCGACGAGTTCGTCCTTCGTGCCGTGCACAGGTATCTGACCGAAGTCGTTGGCGATCATCACCCTGGCGACCTCGGAGAGGTTTGTCTTCTTGAATACGGTCATGGGATTCTTCACCATGAAGTCCTTGACCTTCTTGTCCTCGGACAGGTACTTGTCGGTTGCCGAGTAGAACAGCGGCAGGACGTTCCTGTATCCCGCGAGGTTGTCGACATCGCTGATGCCCAGGGCCTTGAGCGCCTCGGGGTCCTTCACCTGGTCGCTGAACAGGTCACGGTCGGTGATGATACCGACCAGGTTGCCGCGGGCGTCCAGGACGGGGTTGGCCGCGGAGTCGCTGATCCTCATGGAGGGGACCGTGTAGGACAGGGGCTCGTCCTCGTAGGATGTGACGCAGGTGGTCCTGATGACGTCCTCCGCCAGGAGGGGCGTCTTCATGTCCTTGACAAGGGACAGGAGGTCGGTGGGTGTGACGATGCCCACGAGCTTTCCGTCCTCGACCACGGGGAGCCTGTGGATCCTCTTCTCGCTGAAGATCCTGGCGGCCTCCTCGACGGTGGCATCGGGACCGATGGTGATGCATCCCTTCTTCATGATCAGGGAGAGCTGGTCCTCGTCGAACTTGCGGAAGATGTCCCTCCTGGAGACGACTCCCATGAGCTTTCCGTCCGATGCACGGACGACGGGTAGTCCGGTGAGCTTGTTCCTCACCATGATGTTGATCGCATCGCTGCGGCTTCCCGGGACCTCCACCACGATGGGTGCGGGTACCATGATGTCTGCTATTGTCTTGCTCATTTAATTCCCAACCTCGGGCGCCCTTACGACCAGAACCGGACATTGGGAGGCTCTAACGACCCTCTCGGCTACACTTCCCATCAGAAGCTTGGACATACCGGTCCTTCCCAGGGTGCCCATCACGATGATGTCATACTTGGAGGACTCGTCGAGGATGACCTTGACAGGTGTACCCTCCTTTATTGAGACCTCCGTCTCCACACCCTCCTGGGCTCCGAGGTCCTTGACGAAGTCCAGTGCCTCCTTGCCTTCCTTCTCGAGCGTGTTGTAGACGTTCATGACCGCCGTGTCCATCGGCATGTTGGTCAGGATCGTCTGATCGAGCACGTAGAGGGCTGTGATCTTTCCGCCGGATAGCTTGGCCAGCTCCATCGCCTTCCTGATGGCCGCCTTGGTGTATTCACTTCCGTCCGTAGGTACCAGAATGTTCTTGAAACCCATCTCTGCTCCTCCTTATACTCCTTTGATATCCAGTCCGAAACCGTCACCGCGGTATCCCCTCAGGGACGATGATGGATCGTCTCCTTTCAACGGCATCACCGCCATACGGCCCGCTACTGTTGGATGAATAATCTCTTTTTGGCGATTTAATAACTTTGCAAGAACACTGGACAGGGTAGACCAGACATCGTCCGGTTCACCGCCCTGGGCCTCGATGAGACCCAGCATGGCCGATGCCTCCGCCAGCATGTCGGGTGATGCGAGCATCCCGTTGTCCGTACCGAGGCATATGTCGACACCGCAGGACCGCATCCTGGCGACCGGTGCCTCCTTTCCGAAATACGCGTTGGACCGGGGACAGACCACCACCGGGACCTCCGCCTCCGCACATTTCAGGAGATCGTCGTCTGTGGCCTCGCACATGTGGACCACGAATGCGGGGTCCAACGAAAGGACCGCATCGATGTCCTCCCTGACCCTCTCGCTGACATGGATGGAGAATATCTTCCTGCGGGAACGCACCTCGTCCGCCACCGCCTCGATGTAGTCGAAGGGCATGTCGGAGATGCTCGGGATCCCGATCCCGTCGGCGATATCCAGTATGGCCGACACCTCCTCGGGGTCGAAGACGGGTGATACTGGACGTCCGAGGATCAGGGCATCGGGGGACGCCCTCCTGAGCATGCGACAACCTTCGTAACCGCCCTCGCGGAAATCCACGAAGTAGTCTGTCCCATGCGATGCGGAATCCACGGAGAACGAGACCATGGAACCCACCAGGACATCATCCGGCGATTCCCTCAGATACCTGTGCTTCAACCCGTTCGGCGGAGCGACCAGTTCCTCCAACCCGATCCCCGGCGGGACCTTCAACCCGTAATCGGCGCAATGGGTGTGACCGTTCACTATGTCCATTACCATCACGGCCATGTAATCGGCATCCTTGGCCTCACCCTCCGATACCGACACAACGACCCCGTCCTCGACGACGGCGTGTCCCCTGCGGATCCCGCGACGGTCCGAGATGTATCCCGATATGACGTGCTCTCCCTCTGAAAGGTCCTCTGCTCTCACATCCGGACAATACATCTGCTGATAGAGAACACTGTCGGGGGAGACATGGCGTGATATTCGTACATATGTAATAAAACGGGCACAAATGGGAACATATATAACCAACGAAGAAAAATCAGGGTACGGTGTAAATAATGCCCCAGGTTGTTGCAAACGACTGTGTCGCATGCGGTGCATGCGCAGATGTGTGCCCCCAGGACGCTATCACCATCGACGATGTCGCCGTCATCGACGCAGGAAAATGCGTTGACTGCGGAGCATGCGTAGACGAGTGTCCCGCCGGAGCCATCACCGAGTGATGGTGCTCACATAATACGGCGGTCGATCCGCCGTCTTCCTTCATTTCTACGATCGATATCGGATCCCCGACATCATCCTTCGAAATCGGAGACGGGTGAACCCACGGATAAAAGGAGAAAAGGGTTGTTGGGGTTTCAGGCCCAGTAGGGCTTCTTGGCGAACTTGTACGCCATGAGAACGGCGGTGGTCGCCTCTCCGCAGGCCGTGGTGATCTGCTTGTACTTGCCGGGATAGCTCACGGCGTCTCCACATGCGAAGATACCGGGGCGGTTCGTGGACATGTCGAATCCGACCTTCACGAGTCCATCATCGGTGAGCTCCAGGCCCCAGTGCTTGAGGTCCTCCAGGTCCGCGGAGATTCCGATGTTGATGACCACGAGGTCTGTGGGGACATCGAACTCCTTGTCGTCCTGCTTGAGTGTGACGGACTCCACCTTGTCGGTTCCGTTGATGGACACAAGTGATGCGCTCATGACGGTCCTGATGGCGCTCTTCTTCAGGTCCTGCAGTGTGCTCTCGTCTGCCCTGAACTCCGCCCTCCTGTGCACCAGGGTGGTGTCCGTGACCGAATCCGAGACCAATGCCATGTCGATGGCCGAGTTGCCTCCTCCGAACATGGTGACCTTCTTGCCCACGAGGTCCTCCTTCGCAGGGAGGATGTAAGCCACTCCCTTGCCCTCGAGTTCTTCCTCTCCGGGGCATCCCATCTTCTTGGGCTTGAAACTGCCCATTCCGATGGCGACGATGACGGACTTCGTGTGGTACTCCCCCTTGGGGGTGGTCACCACGAGCTCGTTGTCACCGTTGAGGATGTCTATGACCTTCTCGTTCTCCTTGATGACGCATCCCATGGACTCTGCCTGGGCGTAGAGCTTGTCGGAGAGCTTCCTGGCCTGGATGGTCTCGAATCCCGGGTAGTTGTGGATACCCTTCTCGGGATAGAGACTGACAAGCTGTCCTCCGACGCGTCCCGCATCCAGGATGAGGGTCTCCATCATCTTGGACCTAGCGTATATTCCAGCAGTGAGCCCTCCGGGCCCAGCACCTATTATGACGACGTCGTAGCACATTGGAAGCAGGGTATTTCATTACCCTATATAAACTATTAAGTCCCAATCCTTCGATTTATCACTCTCCGACATCATAGTACATCGGAAAACCGTTTTTTATCTACGAATTTCGTATAAAAACTACGTTATCCATCAACACTTCACGGACGTTTA
>JBJEIK010000283.1:0-4730 GCA_051876975.1 Candidatus Methanomethylophilaceae archaeon | reverse complement strand
CAAGTGAATCCATGAGATCCGACATAATCTTCCTCCACGCTCCAAGCGTCTATGATTTCCGTAAGAAACCGATCTTCTACGGCCCCGTCAGCGATGTCATCCCGTCATCACCCGTCTTCGAGATGTATCCGATAGGGTTCATGACCATATCCTCGCATCTGGAGGCTGCCGGTTTCAGGACACGCATCGTGAACATCGCGGTGCAGATGCTCCAAAGCGACAGCTTCGACGTGGAGAAGAGGATCCGCAGTTTGGATGCCGATGTATTCGCGATCGACCTCCACTGGATGCCGCACGCACATGGTGCCATAGAGCTGGCCAAGATAGTGAAGAAGTACCATCCGAACGCTAAGGTGGAGTTCGGAGGACTCACATCATCGTATTTCCACAGGGAGCTGATCCAGCGTCCGGAGATCGACCTCGTCATGAGGGGAGACACCACAGAGGTCCCAACCGTCATGCTCATGGAGACCCTCCAGAAGGGGGGCGACCTGTCCCAGGTTCCGAACCTCACATGGAAGGATGAACAGGGTAATGTCCACGAGAACGGCATAACCTACTCCCTCACGAGCCTCGATGAGATCAAGTTCGACTACGGTACCATGATCAAGTGCGTCATGCGCAACATGGACATCAAAGGGGCGCTTCCATGGTTCGGATGGGACAAGCTCCCTCTGACATCGGTCTTCACGGTCAGGGGATGCTCCATCAACTGCGCTGAGTGCGGGGGTTCCCACTATGCCAACGGGACGGTCGTCTGCAGGAAGGCCCCGGCCTTCAGGAGCCCCGAGAAGCTCGCAGAGGACATCGACATCATCCAATCCTATCTCGACACCCCTGTGTTCATCGTCGGTGACCTGAGGCAGCACAGTATGGACTACGCCCATCGCTTCCTCAAGGAATGCAAGGACCGCAGGATCAAGAACCATGTGGTCATAGAGCTGTTCAACGGTGCCACCCCCGAGTACTTCCAGGAGATAGACAGGTCCTTCGACGGCGGTTGGTCCATCGAGTTCTCACCCGACTCCCATGATGAGAAGGTCAGGCTGGCGCTCGGGAAGGGATACACCAACGAGGCCATAGAGCGGACCATCCCTGCGGCGTTCAGGAACGGATGCAGCCGCTTCGACCTGTTCTACATGAACGGTCTCCCCAATCAGGACAGGGAGTCCGCCATGGAAAGCGCAAGGGCATCCAAGAGGCTCTGGGAGTCCGTCGAGAAGGAGGATCAGCTGTTCATCTACAACGCCCCCTTCGCACCCTTCGTCGACCCCGGGAGCAGGGTCTTCGAGGAACCTGAGAAATGGGGGTACAAACTCCGCGCACGTACCTTGGAGGAGCACAGGCAGTTGCTGGACAATCCCTCCTGGAAGCATGTCCTGTCCTATGAGACGGAGTGGATGTCCCGTGACGATGTGGCCGAGATATCCTATGATGCCGCCATCGAGCTGGCCACGATGGAGCACTCCGTTGGTCGTATCGACGATATGGCCTTCAGGGAGCGCTGTGAGAGGACGGAGTTCGCCCGTGAGCTCATGCACAAGGTCGACCGTATCCTCGAGATAAAGGATCCCGAGGAGAGGGAATCCCGTCTGTGGGAGACCAAGGACGAGGGAACGAGGATGATGAACTCCACCGTCTGCAACAAGAAGGACCTGGATTGGGATGCAGGATCCATCTGGTCCAACTCGCCCCGTGTCGCCCTCGGTCTCGTGAAATCGTTCTTCAGGAAGTGAGGTCAGTTCCCGCTCATGGAGCGGGATTTCGCGATCGTGTCGTCTACAGCAGCGATCACGGCGGAGCGGAGTCCCTTATCTTCGAGTGTCTTCACTCCGACGATCGTCGTACCAGCGGGGGAACACACCTCGTCCCTGAGGACGTCGGGATGCTTGCCGGTCTCGAGGACCATCTTCGCCGCTCCGAGCATGGATTGTGCGGCCAGTCTTATCGAGTCTGCTCTGGACAGTCCGTTGAGGACTCCCGCATCGGCCATGGCGTCGATGACCAGGTACATGAAGGCGGGTGAACTGCCGGCGATACCCGTTATGGCATCCATGTAGCTCTCCTGAACCTCCACTGCGAGCCCCACCGATTCCAGTATCCTGGAGATCCCGACCTTGTCTTCGGGAGTGACGGAAGCATCGCATGTGTATCCCATCGCACCCTCCAGGACCATGCAGCAATGGTTGGGCATGACCCTCACAATTTTGGCATCTGGCACATATGTTTTCAGCTTGGCTATGGGCAGTCCGGCGACGATGCTGACGAGTGTCTTTCCGGCTCCGATGACCACTCCTTCCTCCTCGAAGAGTCCCGCCACGTGCTTGGGTTTCACCGCCAGTACGAGCAGGTCCGCACGCTCCACGACCTCCTTGGCCGTGGCGTATGTCTCCACGCCATAGGTGTCCGATATGTGGGCCCTGGTGCCCTCACTCGGGGCGCATGCGACAATCTCGTCCTTCGAAAAAATGCTCTTTGCGATGAGGCCACCGATCAGTGCCTCAGCCATCTTTCCTGCTCCAATGAAACCGATCCTCGCGGACATGCCGGGCCAATCTGGGAGCGGGTAGAAATACCGTGTGGCCCTTTTTGTACGTTCGCGCGCCCGTACACCTTTTCTTATAAAAAGATGAGGGGTGGAAGCTTTATGTACTTACAGTACATCGGCACGCCCAATGTCACTAGTCATGTACTACATGCCATTAGCAATCGTGAGCGTTCTCGCGCTCGGATTCGCGCCCTTGGCATGGTGGGCATCTAGGTTCTTAAGACCCACAAAACCAACTCAGTGGATGGAGACAACCTATGAGTGTGGATCAGAACCCATCGGAGACGCTCACGTCCAGTTCAGGTTCCAGTACTACGCCTTTGCGTTGATTTTTGTGGTATTTGACCTGGTCGCGACGTTCTTGATGATCTGGGCAGTTGCATTTTCTGGCATTTCGGCCACCGCACAGCTCATGATGATCATGTTCTTCGGAATTCTGATTCTCGGGGTCGCATACGCTCTGAAGAAGGAGGAAACCGTATGGATATGAGCCTTTACCCCCATGCTGTAGCCATGAGTGCTGACGAGTTCATGTCATGGTCCAACGCCATGATCAATGACCTCCTCAGCTCTGGAACGAAAAAGACTGTGGACTCGCTGACAGGACCCATCTGGTCATGGGCAATGAAGAACTCCATGCACCCTCTGCACTGGGGTCTCGCTTGCTGTGCACTCGAGATGGCAGCCGCATCTGCACCCAGGTACGATGCCGAGCGTTACGGAATGATCTACCGTTCCTCGCCCAGGCAGACCGATATCCTGCTGGTCAACGGATGGATCTCCAAGAAGATCCGCCCCGACCTCAGGCGTCTGTACGAGCAGATCCCCAACCCCAAATGGGTTGTGGCCATGGGAGAGTGCGCCATCTCCGGCGGTCCTTGGTACGATTCCTACAACACCGTCCAGGGTCTCGACCAGATCGTGCCCGTGGACATCTACATACCCGGATGCCCCGCGCGTCCCGATGCGATGATTGACGGATTCATGCTTCTCCAGAAGAAGATCGAGAGCTACTTCAGGAGAGGAGTCTTCATGGAGGACTGAGGATGGCCGAAGTTCTTCAGAAGCCCACCGTCGAGGAGATCGTCTCCAAACTGAACAGCGACTGCCCCTGTGTCAACGTCACCAGGACCGAGACCCGCAGGGTCTATGCAACTGTTCCCCGCGAGAACTCCTTCCAGGTGTGCAAGTACATCCACGACAACCTGACCTTCGAGCACTGCTCTACCGTCATCGGAGTGGACTACATCGACCACATGACCGTCGTCTATCATCTCACCAACTACTACACCGGCGTTATGATCGAACTTTCTGTCGATATCCCCGCTGACGACCTCCACATCGAGTCCGTCACGCCCATCTGGGAAGGTGCCAACTGGCACGAGAGGGAGACCTGGGAGCTCTTCGGTATCGTTTTCGACAACCACCCCAAGCTCCAGAGGCTCCTCACGCCCGAAACATATGAGTTCTTCCCCTTCAGAAAGTCGTACAAGCTCAGGGGGTCTGAATGATGACCGACTCTATTGTACCCGTTAAAGAAATGGAAGAAAGGATGGACACCGACAAGATGTGGGTCATCATGGGACCTCAGCACCCCTTCTCCCACGGACTCTGGACACTCAAGGTCCAGCTGGATGGAGAGATCGTCACGGATGCCGAGCCCATCGTCGGATACCTTCACCGCGGATGGGAGAAGGAGACCGAGAACAGGACCTACCCCAAGATCATCCCCATGGCGGACCGTCTCTGCTATGCGGCGTCCATGACCTACACACACCTCTACTGCATGACAGTGGAGAAGGCTCTGGGAATCGACATCCCTGAGAAAGCGAAATACATAAGGATCGTGGCGGACGAGGTCTGCCGTATCCAGTCCCACCTGATGTGGCTCGCAGCGGTCGGAACCGACCTCGGTAACCTGACCGTGTTCCTGTGGTGTATGAGGGAGAGGGAGTTCTTCCTCGACCTGAACGTCAAGCTCTGCGGAGCAAGGATGACCACCAACTACCCCCGTATCGGAGGAGTCAGGAACGACACCACCGAGCTCTTCGACAGGGACATCATCAGGGCAGTCGACAGGTTCGAGAAGGCCATGTGGGAAATCATCGCACTTATCGATGATTCGTCCATTTTCGTCTCAAGGATGAAGGATATCAGTTTCCTCACCCGTGAGCAGTGCGCC
>JBJEIK010000282.1:0-4735 GCA_051876975.1 Candidatus Methanomethylophilaceae archaeon | reverse complement strand
GACCCCTCCCACTCGACAAAATATCCGCAAAAATAAATCAATATTGCGGATATCATCCGCAAAAAAGCAGTAAAATTGCGGATATTATCCGCAAAAAATCGATAAAGATGCGGATGGAATTCAAGGTCTGAACCACTTGAACTCCAGGTAGTCGATACGGTTCTTCACGACCCTGCCGAAAAGGATCTCCTTCTTCACACCACCGGACAGCCTGACGGTCCTGGAGATCTCCGGCCACATCTTCAGCCCGTCATCGGTGACCGCATGCACAAGGTATCTCGCATGGCAGTCATCTGGGGACTGTTCGTAGACACGGAAATGGGTACCGTACTTGAAACCGGTCTTCACGACAAGACCCCTCTCGCGCAGATCGGAATAGGCGAAAAGACGTATGTCGAACTCATCCTGTAGGGACGATGCGAAATCCCTCAGGTCATCGAACGACAGCTCGTTGGAATCTGGGTCCAGGACTCTGAGCTTCCCCTTCCCTATCAGATAGCAGCTCTCTATCAGGGACAGCTGCAGGACATCGCTCATCATCTTTCCGAAGAATCCGTAGCCCCTGAGGATCTCCGAACCCTCGGTATCGAAAACGAAGACGCGGTCACGGATGAGCCAACCCTGGGCCTTCCCCTTGGAACCGGACGGGAACACCTTGCCGATGGGGTCCTTCACAGACATCATGTAATATGTGAGGTCACCCTCCTCATCCACGACACCGTAGAGAAGGTCCTTCTTCCTGTCCTTCACATCGACGGCCTGCTGCATGAAATGGGATATCTCGAAGGCGTTCCTCTCGGATACGGCCTTGACCATGTAGACCGGGCGGGAGTTGCTCATGGTCTTACCGCGGGGAAACACGGACAGATCGAAATCCCCGGACTCGATCTTGACGACGAAACCCCTCTGCCTGATATCCCTGTACACCATGTACTTGATGTCGAAACCGTCGTACATCGATGCGGAGTATCTGAAGAGCTCCTCGAAGGACATCATCTCCCCCTGATACTCCACCTCCAGCCTCTTGCACTCAACGAGATAGGTGGCCTCCACCAGGTCCAGGTCGATACCGCCTCCGCTGCGGGGGTAGCCGTAGTTCCCCTTGTTGTAGAGCTGGCTGCCCTCTTTCTGCTCCTTCACGGTAACGGTGTCGTCCACGAGATGTCCGGTCATCGTCCCGAGTAGAGGATTGTGGTATATAACGGGGCCCGAAGGGGTCATCCTCTGTTGGTGAATTCCACCATGCGGAAGTAGCATTGGGGATCGCCAGTTGAGAAGTACCCGTACCATGCGTCCAAGACATCCTCGTCGAAGACGCCGAGGTGCCCGAGGATCAACTTGGCCCACATCAGGGACCCGTGGGAACCGGCTGTTATCACACCTCCATCGGAAACGGCGGGCTCATCCACATACAGCGATTCGCCCCTGTATCCGGAGGAGAACATCCCGAGGAATCCGGGACCGTTGCTCGTGTGACGGACGGAATCCAACATGCCGCGTTCAGCCAACGCCACCGTCGCACCGCATATGGCGCATACGGTCCCTCCCGCGGAGAGGACTGCCTCTGCCGTGTCCATGATGGGAGATGATGAAAGGACCTGCCATCTGTCCGAACCCGGGAGGATCACCACCGCATCTTCGGATACGGTGATATCGGAGACGGTGATGTCCGGGATTACGGTCAGACCGCCCATTGTCCTGACCGGTTCACCCGTCTCCCCCACCGTCCTGAATCTGATGACCGGGGCATCCTCTCCGAAGAACCTGCCGGAGGCGAGTTCCGCCGCCAGATGTCCGATCTCCCAATCCGCCATGGTGTCCTGCACATACAGGTACACATCCGAAACACGACCGTCCGATCCGCTCATGATGTGACCAACGTTCCGTCCGTATATGAACGGAACAGGAGGGGGTCATCGAAACTGATGAAAGTGGGCCGTACGGACAGACCGCCGGAAATCGACAGGGCGTGGCCTTTTTATCAAAATCCCGTGATACAGTAAACGATTGACAATGAGCACTATCATGGACGTGGCCCGCAGGGGAGAGATCACCCCCCTCATGAAGAGGATCGCAGAGAAGGAGAAGGTCAGCGAGGAGTTCATCAGGAACGGTATCGCCTCCGGACGCATCTGTGCACCCCACAACCCCGTGCACGACGCGGAACCCGCCGCGATCGGAGAGGGGCTGTCCATCAAGATCAACGTGAACCTCGGAACATCCAGGGACATCGTGGACCTCGATGCGGAGCTGGAGAAGCTGAGGGTCGCCATGAAGTACAAGGCGGACGCCGTCATGGACCTGAGCACGGGAGGGGACATCGACGCCATAAGGGCCAGACTCCTGAAGGAGTGCCCCGTGATGATGGGTTCCGTCCCGATCTACCAGACCGGACTCACCGCCGCCAGGAGGAACGCCGTCGTCGAGATGACGGAGGATGACATCTTCAACGGGATCGAGAAGCACGCCAAGGACGGAATGGACTTCATGACCGTCCACTGCGGGATCACCAGGGAGAGCGTCGGATGGCTCAAGAAGTCCGGAAGGACCATGGACGTGGTCTCTAGGGGAGGATCGTTCCTGACCGCATGGATCCTCCACAACGACGAGGAGAACCCCCTGTACAAGAACTTCGACTACCTTCTGGAAATGGCCCGCAAGTATGAGTTCACCCTGTCGCTCGGAGACGGATTCAGACCCGGGTGCATCGACGATGCGTCGGACCAGGCGCAGTTCACCGAGCTCATGACACTCGGGCATCTCGTCCAAAGGGCTAGGGATGCCGGGGTCCAGAGCATGGTCGAAGGACCCGGACACGTCCCTCTGGGACAGGTCCCCATGAACATGCAGCTGGAGAAGCGCCTCTGCCACAACGCCCCGTTCTACGTCCTCGGTCCGCTCGTGACCGACATCGCACCCGGATACGACCACATCGTCGGAGCCATCGGAGGCGCCATCGCGGCACAGAACGGTGCGGACTTCCTGTGCTACCTCACACCCGCGGAGCATCTCTCGCTTCCCGATGTGGACGATGTCAGGGAGGGTGTAATCGCATCCAAGATCGCCGCCCACGTCGGAGACCTCTCCAGGGGAATCGGCGGGGAACTGGACTCCAGGATGGCACGCGCCAGGAAGGCCCTGGACTGGGAGGAGATGTTCGATGTGTGCATCGACCCCGAGAAGGCCCGCAGGTACAGATGCCGCGGATGCACCGAGGAAAAAGAGGGCTGCTCCATGTGCGGTGATGTCTGCGCCATCAAGATCGTCAACACCTACATGAAGAAGGATTGAAAGTTGTCCGGGAAAGGATTGACCGAAGGGTTCTGGGACTCGTTCTCGCCCCTGTATTCCGACCTTGCCCAGGGGGACATCCCCCTCAAGGCTGTCGATCTGATGTTCGAGGAGGGGATTCTCCGTCCCGATGATTCTGTCCTGGAGGTGGGATGCGGCAAGGGTGCATACTCCATGCTCATCGCACCGAAGGTCAGGGTCCTGACTTGCATGGACATCTCCGACAGGATGCTCGATCATCTCTTCAACGATCTCCACATCAAGGAACTGGGAAGGGTGGAGAGGTTCCACAAGGATTGGAACACCTACTCGCCCCGCAAGGGATATGCCGCATGCTTCTGCGCCATGCTGCCGAGGGCATCCTCCGAGGAATCGCTTCTGCGCATGGAAGGTGCAGCCAGGGAGAGATGCGCAACGGTGGTCTGGGAGAGGAACCTCAGAGAGGACCTGATGCTCAGGATAAGGGACGAGCTCGGCATCGACTGGCCGAAGGAGACCGAGGACCCGTATATCATAGGGGATTGGCTTGAGGAGAACGGAAGGGAGTTCACGGAACACCGCATCATCTCGTCCGTCGAATCGATGGTTCCGGCGGAGACGGTGATAGCCAAGGAGGTCTCGAGATTCGGATCGGCAGGTTTCACCGAAGGGGTGGAAGCTATTGTGAGAGACTGTGTCTCAGAATCATCTGAAGACGGGCTCATCAGATATCGTGCTGGCAGTTCAGCAGTTATGTACGCCTGGAAATCCCCGCTGATGTGAAATCCTTCCATTGTGGAAATATACCCGATAGATCTGGAAAAGGATGCGGGGAACGGTTCCTGTACGGACCGCCCCCGATCGGGATCATGATCTCTCCAGATTCCAGCGGATCAGCTTCATCCTGTTCACACGGTCGTAATGGATGACGTCACCGTCGATCTCAGGTTCCAGTATGGACCTCACGATCGGCTCGACATCGACCCCTACGCCATATGCCCTGAAGGCGGAACGCTCCTTCTCCACCAGATCATCCACACGTATGTCCGCGACGATTCTCGTCTCCAGGACATCGTAATCGGGATCGCGACCGTTCTCCCTGAGCCAGTCCAATGCGGGATTCGAGGAACGGAATCCGAAACCGTAGTCCTTGCCCAGAGCCTGCCAAACCTGCGATGTGAGGTCGTCGCCATGGTTCTCCAACCACGACACGATAACGCACCCATGTGACGACACGGACTCCATCCTGAGTATCGACTCGGATGTCCCCGTCCCGGGACAGAGCGATGCCATGCATGTGGTGAACGGAGTCCCGACAGAATAGGTCCCCCAATCCTGCAGGAGCGGGACTATGTTGTCAATCCCCATATTCATCGCGGATGCCATCAGACGCTCGAGCATCCTGGGGGAGATGTCCATGCATGTCAACTCTCTGACAAGGGGTGCGATCAGCAACGAATATGTC
>JBJEIK010000281.1:0-4750 GCA_051876975.1 Candidatus Methanomethylophilaceae archaeon | reverse complement strand
CCGCCGAAGGCGGGGGTGAAGTGGGTCGCGGTTACACTCGTCGTGTTCGTGGGGCTTCTGCTCCTCGGTCTGAACACGGAGGGCGTCATCGACTTCGCCGGACTTGTTTTCGGGGTGTGACACATGGACTATCTTATCGAGATCAAGGGTGTGTATTACAGATATGGGGCCAAAGCGGACTCCCACTCGCTGAAGGATGTATCGATAAAGATCCGCGAGGGTGTCAGGACGGTCCTCCTGGGTGCCAACGGTGCCGGGAAGTCCACCCTGTTCTATCATTTCAACGGTGTCCTCAAACCGGAATCAGGGGAGGTTTTGTACAGGGGCATCCCCCTGAGCTATGAGAAGAGGCATCTCTACCAGCTGAGGGAGGACATATCCGTCGTGGTCCAGAACCCTGATGAGCAGATATTCTCCTCCACCGTGGAGGAGGACGTCGCCTTCGGCCCGATGAACCTCAACCTGCCTCCGGATGTTGTGGAGGGCAGGATCAGGGACTGTCTGTTCAAGGTGGGCATGGAGGAGTTCAGATATAGACCGACCACTCAATTGTCATACGGTCAGAGGAAGAGGGTCGCCATAGCCGGGGCGCTCGCGATGGAGCCCAAGGTCCTCATCTTGGACGAGCCCACCGCGGGGTTGGACCCGCAGATGTCGCAGGAGGTCATGGAGCTGGTGGACCAGTTGTGCCTCTCCGGCACAACCGTGATCATTTCCACTCACGATGTCGATCTGGCGTATGCCTGGGCGGAGGAGATCCATGTCCTGCGCTACGGCAGTCTGATCTATTCCGGTGAACCCGAGCAGTTCTTCAGCGACAGGGAGAACGTCGCTCTCGCGGGTCTGAACGTTCCCCACACATATTCCGTCAACAAATCATTGGAGACCATACGCGGGAACCCTGAATGCCCCCATCCCAGGACCAACAGTCAGCTGTTGGCAAAGCTTTCACCCGAAGGGGCCGTGTTCGGGAAGCTGCATGTGGTCTCCGTGTCCTCGGACGAGGTCCCATCGTTCGATGATGATGTCTGCGTTGGGATCTACGGGTTCCGCACGAGACAGCTGTTCAATTCCGAGAAGAGGAAGGTCGATGTGTACTTCAACGCCGTCGAGGGCTGCTGCCTCAGCGCCATGCAAGGGAGGGAGACGGTCCTGTACTGCGACGGGGAGATGGTCGATGCCGTGGTTTCGAGGATAAAGGACCTGCAGAGGTTCGGACGCAGTCCGGAGGTGATACTGTGAGCGACGAGATAATCATGACAGAGGGGCTTTCCTTCCTCTACGCCGGCAACGACAGGCTCTCCCTGGATGGTGTAGACATCCGCATCAGACCGGGCGTGAAGACTGCGATCCTCGGTGCCAACGGTGCGGGCAAGTCCACCCTGTTTTACCATTTCAACGGTGTATTCGAGCCATCCG
Organism: Candidatus Methanomethylophilaceae archaeon; assembly: GCA_051876975.1. Taxonomy (GTDB): domain Archaea; phylum Thermoplasmatota; class Thermoplasmata; order Methanomassiliicoccales; family Methanomethylophilaceae; genus Methanoprimaticola. The sequence continues at coordinate 3,331 of JBJEIK010000281.1, read as the reverse complement.
AGGGGACGGTATACTTTGACGGCCAGCCCATATCCTACAGGAAGAAGGCTCTCAAGGCCCTGAGGTCGAGGGTGTCCGTCGTCCTCCAGAATCCCGATGACCAGATCTTCGGACAGACGGTCGAGGACGACATAGCCTACGGGCCCCGCAACATGAAGCTTCCCGAGGAGGAGGTGTCCGCGAGGGTGGAGGAGGCGATCGGTCTCGTCGGATTGGAGAACCTCCGCGGAAGGAACACCCTGCAGCTGTCATACGGTCAGAGGAAGAGGCTCGCATTGGCTGGCGCCCTTGCAATGAGGCCCGAGGTGCTGATCATGGACGAGCCCACCGCCGGATTGGATCCCCAGATGGCCCTGGAGCTCATGGAGCTTGCGGAGCAGCTGCACCACAACGGGACCACCGTTGTGATCTCCACCCACGACATCGACCTGGCGTACGCCTGGGCGGATGAGATCCACGTCCTGAGGAAGGGGAAGCTCATCTACTCCGGAGATCCGGAGGTGTTCTATTCCGATGCCTCCATAGTGTACCTCACAGGCATAATGCAGCCGTCCATGTTCCTGATCAACAAGAGCATGTGCGACATGCGCGGGGTCCCCGAGGCACCCTATCCGAGGACGGAGACGCAGCTCGTGTCCAAGATGGCCTCCGGTGACAAGGGTAAGCTGATCGTGATGCCTGTGGACGACGTTCTTGACAAGTACATGATGGACGCCGCCACCGACGGTCTCAGTGAGGACATGGTCACGGGTATTTTTGGATACCACACACGTGGGATGTTGGGGGACAGCATGCTTCCGATCGACTATGTGTTCGAAGGGTTCGAGGCATGCATGTCCGACTGCCTCATGGGCAAGGATGCCGTCCTGTTCTGCGACCGCGACTGTGTGGACCTCATAGAATCGAAGGTCCGTCTCCTCGAGGACTACGGCACTGTCGTGGAGATGAAGGTTCTCGAGGGTCCCAGAGGGACCCCTGCGGACTGATCATCCTTTCGGTCTCACCTCGGTCCCGTCCGGGTAGCGGATGAACCTTCCCTCATCCTGGGCGTGGACCTTGTCTATGACGTCGAACGGCCATTCCTGATACTCGTTCTTCCTGATGTCGTCGAGTGCTGCCCTGACATCGTCCACCTTCGCGAGGGTCACGGGTCCGAAGGATGCCATCTTCTGTGCGATGGGCTCTCCTTCCAGGATCCAGACCACCGATGTCTCATCCCCGTTGGTGATGGTCATGTCGATGTCGGATGCCACCTTCGCCCTCATGTTGGGTTCCAGTTCCGTGCCGCAGACATCCACCTTTCCACCTGATATGAAGTAGACGTTCCTGTTGGCCTCGGGTTTCGTAGGATCGATGGTTATCGATGATCCCGGTGCCATGGAGAGTCTCAGGATCCTCACGGCATGGTTCCCGTCAGCCCAGGACCCCTCGTTCGGCGATTTCATGCAGGCATCTCCGAAGGAACCGCAGATGACCTTCACCGAGACCCCGTCCCTCTCGATCACGGGTATCTCCTCGGACCAGACGGTGTTCACATGGTTATCCCCGTTCTTGCGCTCAAGGGGGATGTTGATCATGATCTGTGTGATGTCGTTGGGGTTACGGTCCTCCTGGTTGACCAGGGGGTACATCTCGTTGTGCATGTACTTGGACGACGCCATCACCCACTGCACATCTCCGAATCCGAACCTCCCCTCGATCTTCATGGTGTCGAAGTGGTCCATGTATCCGATCTCCGGGAGTGTCACCGTCTCGTATCCCCAGTGTGCGTGCATGGGGAATCCGGGCACGACCTTCCCGTTGTACATCCTGAACCCTAGCCTCTTCTCGTAGTCCCTTCCAAGGTCCCTTCCGCTGATCTCCTGGAGGGGAGGGGCGAGCTGCCTGTTCCCGTGGGGGTAGTCGTCCTCGTGATGCGATACGAACAGGAACGGATCCTCGGTGTCCCAATGCATGTCGAACCTTGTGACCTTGTACACGGGTCCCGAACGTTTCCTGGAGAAGAATGCCATGGAGCGAGGGAGAATGGATTGAATGTTAAGGATGTCGGTCGTTTCTCCGACGGATTCGGATTATAATCGGTTGGAAAATCGGTCTCTGACGGACGGTGGAATCTTCGCAGAGTAATTCTTAGAGTATATGATTAATGTTCATAAAGTAGGTTTTTCTTAACCAATGTTCACTGGGTAGGTTCCCCGGCGTTTCGATGCGTACTGGGGTTTATAAATGGAGACGTATCGTTCGTTGTTTTCAGGCGGTGCTATCCAGGTCCTCATCCACACCGTTGACGGTGTCGATCATCCTGGTGATGTACTCGGTGAGCTTGTCCGATGCCTCCCTCTCGTTCTTCTGATAGGCGTCCACATAACACTTCATGGTGGTGGAGAGGTCCGCATGGCGCATCAGGCTCCTTACGGTCTGGAGGTCGCAGTCGGTCTCGTAGTACAGGGTGGTGGCGAAGAATCTCCTGAGGGAGTGGGTTGTGATGTGGATGCCGGTCTCCTTGGCCAGACGGCAGACCTCCTGTCCGACCCTCGCAGGGGTAGCCATGTGCAGGATGCCCCCGTGGGACCTGGTCTGTATCAGATAGTCATCAGCTTTGATCCCCATCTTGTAGGTGGAGTTCCTGTAGGCGACGATGGCCTCCATCACAGGCTGCGGGATCTTGACAGAGACGATAAGTCCGTCTCCGTGTCCCTTTCCGTGGATGGTCATCATGTCCCCGATGATGTCGCTGTCCCTCAGTTCCGCCATCTCCTTCCTCCTGAGCCCCATGTAGGCTCCGAGGCAGAGGATCAGCCTCTGGAACGGGTCAGCCTGTCTGTGGGCCCTGCAGAAGTCCTCGGTTGAGATGAACACTCTGTTGTACTGCTCCCTGTTGCGGAGGATCTTGGCATCCCTCAGGACATCCTTCCCTGTGTGGAACTTCACCATCTGGGCCAGGCTGCGGACGTAGGTGATCCTGACCTCCTCCTTCACCCTCAGGGTTCCCCAGAGGTAGAGGATGGTCTTCGAGTCGATCTCGAAGGCGTCTGTCGGATAGTTGCCGATGATCAGCTGCTTCATGCACTGACGGACGTTGTTCCTGTGCGTGGCGCAGGTGTTCTTCTTCCTTCCGTTGAGGATCAGGTTCTGGATCCAGGCGTCGGTTTGTTCCATGTCTATGCTCATATCCAGTTTTCCGTTGTTGCGGGTCATGGACTTGAGTAATCAAAATCTGAGAACAAAAACGGCGCCGTTTCGACTCTGAAATCGAACATTATACATTTTGATATGCGATTTTTATCGTGAATCGAATAGGTGTAACCATCAATATTTGCCATTTTCCATA
>JBJEIK010000280.1:0-4761 GCA_051876975.1 Candidatus Methanomethylophilaceae archaeon | reverse complement strand
GTGGACTACGGTGAGATAGCCTATGTGGAGCTCAGGACCGACATGGACTACGGCGACAGGGTCGGTGGTCTCGGTAACGGCAAGGTCCTCACCGGCAACTTCAGGAACGATGAGTTCGGGAAGTACAGATTGGCGATCTGGAGGGCGGTTGATGAGTGCATAGTTGTCCACACCACCGGAAAGACGGTGGTCTTCAACCTGGAGAATGGAGATACGACACGGGCGTTCTACGAGGATCTTCTGGACATCATGGATGGACCGTCCGTAGTATCCTCCCAGAAACCTGCCCTTTATCATCTGTCCAACACAATCCATTGATGATATCATGCAGCCCAACATGCAGAAATACCAGCTCACCAAGGATGAGATGTACGCTCTCATCGACCGTGCCAAGATGGCCGTCATCTCCACCATCGGAGAGGACGGATATCCTTACGGAACACCGATCAACTTCGTCCGCATCGGCGACGACATCTACTTCCATGGAAGGAAGGTCGGAGAAAAGGTCTCCAACCTCAAGGCTAACCCCAGATGCTGCCTGACCATCGTCGAGGAAAACGGATTCGAGTACTGCGGAGAGGGAGCGTGCAACACCACATCCCTGTACGAATCCGTCATCATCCGCGGACAGGTCGAGATCGTCGATGATGTTGAATGCAAGAAGAAGATCCTCCGCGCAACCGTGGACAAGCTCACCCCCGAGCGCAAGATGGATGCCATCGAGGACAACAAGGTCCCCCCCACAGGCATCTACAAGATCAAGATCGAGTCCATGACCGGCAAGTACCACAGGCCCGAACCGGGACACAAGGTCATGCACTGATCCAACCCCCGGGCCACGGCCCGGAAACCCTTTCAGATATTTTTGAGAAGACCGGGTCCGAAGACCCGGAATTGGTTTCACCATCACTTCGTGATGTCGTCTATGGTGTCCTCGATCTTCTTGCGGAGTTTGGACTTCTTGCTTGAAGATGAGGGTTTGACGGAGGAATCGAGCTTCATCAGTAGCTCCCTCTCCTCGTCTGTGACCTTCTTGGGAACGGAGATCGAAACCCTGACCATCAGGTCGCCTCTGGCGGAGGAGTTGGTCCTGGGAAGTCCCTTTCCGGGAATCCTCAACACGGTACCCACCTGGGTACCGGCGGGGATCCTCAGGAGGACCTTCTCTCCCTCCAAGGTCTCGACGGTCTCCTCCCCTCCGAGGACCAGCTTCGGATAGGATGTGGTGATTCCTGTCCAGAGGTTGGATCCGTCACGGTCGAAGACCTTGTCCTGCTTGACGTGGATGACCACGAACAGATCTCCGGCAGGCCCACCGTTGTATCCGGCATTACCCGCACCGGAGACCCTGAGCCTCATGCCCTCGTCCATTCCCTTGGGGACGTTGAGGTCTATGTGGGAATCCTTGGTCACCCTTCCGTTTCCACGGCAGTGCGGACACTTCTCAGCAGATGTCTTACCCTTTCCACGGCAGTTGGGACAGTCGCTTACGGAGACCATGTTCCCGAACGGGCTCCTGCGGACCTGCTGGACCTGACCGGATCCGCCGCAGGTGGGACAGGTGGTGACCTTTCCATCCTTGCCTCCGGTTCCGTTGCAGGGTTCACAGATCACGGTGTGGGGCACATCCAGATTGACCTTCTTGCCCTCGAGCACGTCCTTGAGTGTGATCTCCAGATCGTACCTGAGGGACTCCCCCTGCTGGGGGGAGTTGCGGGACCCGCGGGAGCGTCCGCCCCCGAACATCCCGCCGAACAGGTCACCGAAGATATCACTGATATCATCCGAACGGGTGAAGTCACTCCACTGGAAGCCACCCTCTCCGAACTGCTGGTTCACAGCATCGTGACCGTACTGGTCGTAGAGCTGCCTCTTCTCGGGATCCGAGAGGACCTCGTAGGCCTCCGAGATCTCCTTGAACTTGGCCTCTGCGACCTCCTTCGACTCGGTGGAGACGTCCGGATGGTACTTCTTGGCCAGGGAACGGTAGGCCTTCTTGATCTCCTCGGGGGTCGCGGACTTCTCGATCCCCAGGATCTCATAGTAGTCTCTCGGCATCCTTCATCACTCATCGACGATCTTGTAGTCGGCGTCCACGTAGTCACCGTTTCCGGTGTTCTCCTGGGATGCCTGCTTTCCGGAAGCTCCCTGCTGAGCTCCTGCCTGCTGCTGGGCTCCGGCCTGCTGCTTGGAAGCCTCCTCGTAGACCCTCTGGCTGATGGGCCCCATGACCTTCATGAGGGCATCGATCTTGGCCTTGATGTCATCGACGTTGTCGGTCTTGTTGGCTGCCTCCAGGTCGTTGACGGCCGCCTCGACGTTGGCCCTCTCCTCCTGGGAGACCTTGTCACCGAGCTCGTCCAGGGAGTTGCGGACGGTGTAAACGGCGGTCTCGGCCTGGTTATGGACCTCGATGACCTCCATCTTCTTCTTGTCGGCATCTGCGAACTTCTCGGCCTGCTTGACCATCTCGTCGATCTCCTCCTTGCTGAGCTTGTTGGAGGATGCGATGGTGATCTTCTGCTCCTTTCCGGTTCCCTTGTCCTTGGCGGAGACGTTGATGATTCCGTTCGCATCGATATCGAATGTGACCTCGATCTGAGGGACCCCACGGCGTGCGGGAGGTATTCCATCCAGGACGAACTTTCCGAGGGAGGTGTTATCGGCTGCCATGGGCCTCTCTCCCTGGACGACATTGATCTCGACGGAGGGCTGGTTGTCCACGGCTGTGGAGAACACCTGTGACTTCTTGGTGGGGATGGTGGTGTTCCTGTCGATCAGCTTGGTGGCGACTCCTCCGAGGGTCTCGATTCCGAGGGACAGAGGGGTGACATCGAGCAGCAGGACATCCTTGACCTCACCAGACAGGACCGCTCCCTGGATGGAAGCTCCCATGGAGACACACTCCATAGGGTCGATTCCGCGCTGGATCTTGGGTCCGACGATGGACTCGACGAAGTTCTGGACGATGGGCATCCTGGTGGGTCCTCCGACCATGATGATCTTGTCGATCTTGTCGGTGGACAGGTGTGCATCGGATATGGCCTGAGTGATGGACTGCCTGCACCTGGAGACGATGGGCTCCACGAGCTCTTCGAGCTTGGCACGGGTGATGGTCTGGATCAGGTGCTTGGGTCCGGATGCGTCGGATGAGATGAAGGGCAGGTTGATCTCGGTCTGCATGGTGGTGGAGAGCTCGATCTTCGCCTTCTCACAGGCCTCCCTGACCCTCCAGAACGCCATGTTGTCCTTGGAGAGGTCGATTCCGGTCTCCTTCTGGAACTCGTTGATGACGTATTTTGTCAGGGCCTCATCCATGTCCGATCCACCCAGCTGGGTGTCTCCAGAAGTGGACAGGACCTCGAAGACCCCGTCACTGAAATCCATGATTGTGACATCCAGGGTTCCTCCTCCGAGATCGAAGACCATGATCTTCTGCTCCACATCGGATTTGTCCAGACCGTATGCGAGTGCGGCCGCGGTGGGCTCGTTGATGATACGGACAACCTCGAGTCCGGCGATGGCTCCTGCATCCTTGGTTGCCTGCCTCTGGTTGTCGTTGAAGTATGCGGGGACGGTGATGACCGCTTTGTCCACTGTCTCTCCGAGGTAGGACTCTGCATCCTTCTTGATCTTCTGGAGGATGAATGCGGAGATCTGCTGGGGGGTGTACTCCTTTCCGAGTGCGGTGACCTTCTCGTTGGATCCCATCTTCCTCTTCACGTTCTTGATGGTTCCATCGGGGTTGGTGACGGCCTGCCTTCTGGCGGGCTCTCCGACAAGGAGCTGTCCGTCCTTTGTGAATGCTACGTATGAGGGGAAGGATTTTCCTCCGACGCTTGTTCCCTCAGCACTGGGGATCATTGTAGGCCTTCCACCCTCCATAATAGAGGCGGCCGAGTTGCTTGTTCCGAGATCAATTCCGATTATTCTTGACATTTCTGCTCACCTACTTGTTTTTAAACCGTTTCTTAAGCCGTTTTCCTGGTTACTTTGACTTTAGAGTATCTGAGGACCTTTCCGTTGAGGGTGTAACCCTTCTGGAACACCTCGGCGATCATATCGTCCTCATCCCCTTCGACCGTGCACAGGGCCTCGTGGAAGTTCGGATCGAACTTTCCGTCTGCGGGGATCTCCTGGAGTCCGTTGGACTCGAGTACCTTCATCAGGTTTGCCCTGACCCCTGCGATTCCTTTGACGAAGTCCGTCTCCTCTCCGGCATGCTCCAGGGCACGGTCAAGATCATCGACGATGGTCAGCAGGTCTGAGATTATGGACGAACAGGCGTACTTCTTGTACTCCTCGTTCTCACGCTGCGACCTCTTGCGGTAGTTGTCGAAATCAGCCTGTAGCCTCCTGGCCATATCCAGGTACTGGTCTGCTTTGGCCTGTGCCTCGGCGAGGGGATCCTTCTCCTCGACCTTCGGTTCCTCAACCTTCTCCGCAGCAGCCCCCTCGTCGGGAACCTCGTCCTTCTGTCTAGACTTGCCAGTCATACGTAGAGCCTTCTTAATCATCAGATAATGAAAAGGGAGGTCGGACGACCTCCCTGTTTGGATTTTCAGGGGTTTCAATCGTCCATTCCGGGGGGCATTCCGCCCTCTCCGACCTGGGGCGTGGGGCTGGCGCGGGCCGCGATGACATCGTCGATCCTGAGGATCATGACGGCTGCATCGGTTGCGGAGTTGATGGCCTGCTTTCCGATCCTGTGGGGCTCGATGACGTTGAGTGCCATCATGTCCTCGACCTTTCCGGTGTAGG
>JBJEIK010000279.1:0-4770 GCA_051876975.1 Candidatus Methanomethylophilaceae archaeon | reverse complement strand
TCCAGAATGCGGTGTACGGTCTTCCCGAGTTCTTCCGTGACGAGATCAAAGGTGCGGACCTGGTGGCCAACCCCGGTTGCTATGCGACATCGATCATCCTCGCATGCGGACCGCTCTTGAAGGCGGGTGTCGTGGACGAGGACATCCTGGTCGACGCAAAGTCCGGAACCTCCGGCGCGGGTATGGTACCGTCCGCACGCACCCATCACTCCACATGCGGAGAGACAATCATCCCGTACAGTGTCGGCAAGCACCGCCACACACCGGAGATCGAGATGGCAGTGGACCGTTTCGCGGGCAGCCACTCCAAGGTGACGTTCGTACCGCAGCTGCTCCCGATCGTGCGCGGGATCCTCTCCTCGTGCTACTTCAATCTCAAGAAGGACCTCTCCCAGGAGGAGGTCGATTCGATATACGACAGACAGTACGGAAAGGAGACTTTCGTGCATTATGTGCAGGAACCCTCGATCCGTGCCGTTGTGGCGTCCAACCACGCCCAGGTGGCTTCAAAGGTCATCGGTGACAAGACCGTGTCCTTCGGGGTCCTGGACAATCTGGTCAAAGGGGCCTCAGGTCAGGCCGTCCAGTGCATGAACCTCATGCTGGGACTCGACGAGAAGACCGGGCTCAACATCCCTGGACTGGGGGTATGAAGATGGTAGAGATAATCGAAGGCGGCGTGACGACCCCCCAGGGTTTCAAGGCCGCAGGTGTGCACAGCGGTGTCAAATACCGTTCGCTGGACCTCGGACTACTGTATTCCGAGGTTCCCGCAAGTGCTTTCGTAGGATACACGAGCAACAATGTCAAGGCCGCACCGGTGCAGGTGATGATGAAGGAGAACTCCGAGAAGCTCTCCGCGGTGGTCGTCAACAGCGGTAACGCCAACGCACTCACCGGTCGCCGTGGGATCGAGGATGCCCTCGAGATGAAGCGCGCGGTCGCATCCGCATTGAACCTGGACCCCCTCGAGGTCGGTGTCATGTCCACAGGACTCATCGGACGTTTCCTGGACATGCACAAGATCCGCTACGGAATCTCCCGTGCCGCCGGTGCTTTGGACTCCGGTCGCGACGCCGACGGTCTCATCGCCCAGGCCATAATGACCACCGATACGATCAAGAAGGAGTGCGCCGCACGCGTCCGTCTCCAAGACGGTACCCTGGTGTACATCGGTGCGATCTCCAAGGGAAGCGGTATGATCGAGCCCCACATGAAGGTGCTCCACGGTACCACCCTGTCTCTGATCACCACCGATGCCACCCTGTCCCCCAAGTTCCGCGAGACCTGGCAGTCCATCCTGGACGATTCCATGAACATGGTCTCCGTCGACGGGGACCAATCCACCAACGACACATGCATCCTGATGGCCAACGGAAAGGCAAACGGCAAATGTGCAGACGAGGACCCGGAGTTCATCGACGCCCTCCGCACGGTCATGACACGCATCGCACGCACCATCGCCAAGGACGGAGAGGGTGCCACCAAGCTGATCGAGGTCCAGGTCACCGGAGCCGACACCAAGGAGGAGGCACGCAAGGTCGTCAAGACCATCATCAACTCGCCCCTGGTGAAGGCCGCCATCTTCGGATCCGACCCCAATTACGGACGTATCATGATGGCCGTCGGTAACAGTGGCTGCAAGTTCAGCCTCGACAATGTCCGTCTGACCATCAAGGGAGGTGACATGGAGGTCCCGATCCTCGATTCCGGCGCACCCATCTTCCAGGAGGAGCGCGCAGTGGAGGTCGTCCGCATGGCTATGGACAACAAGGAGGTCACCATCATGGTCGACCTCGGTGTCGGGAAGGAGAGCGCCACCGGATGGGGATGCGACCTCACCTACGACTACGTCCGCATCAACGCGGAGTACGCATCCTGAGGTAGTCGGATGGACAACATCTACGTGCTGAAGTTCGGCGGGAACGCCATCCGCGGACAGGACGACATGATGCGCCTGTCCAGGGAGATCGCCGGACTCATCGCGGACGGCGCCAGGATAATCCTGGTCCACGGAGGGGGACCCGAGATCTCCGAGGAGATGGAGAAGAGGGGACTCGTTCCGGAGAAGGTCTGCGGTGTCAGGATCACAGATGCCGATGCCCTGGAGGTGGCCGAGATCGTCCTGAGGAGGCTCAACTCCCAGGTCGTCTCCTGCCTGCAGGAGTGCGGTGTCGTCGCACTGGGGATCCCGGGGTACTTCTGCACCCTGTGCAGGAAGAAGGCCCCGATGAAGGTCGTCGAGGACGGAGTGGAGAGGGAGGTGGACCTCGGACTCGTCGGAGAGGTCGAGGACACGGATCCCCAGTCCATCTACGACCTGCTCGGGCAGGGCATCACACCCGTCATCTATCCCATCGGGAAGGATGCCGACGGCAGGATGCTGAACGTGAACGCGGACACCATGGTGGCGGGTATCGCCGCAGGTGTCGGATGCGTGGAGATGATAGCGATAACCGACGTCCCCGGAATACTGAGGGATGTCAGCGACCCCTCGTCCAAGATCGATTCGCTCACATTGGACGAGGTGGACGCACTGATAGCCGACGGCACGATCTCCGGCGGCATGATACCCAAGGTGGAGGCCTGCAGGAAGGCCCTCCTGGCAGGGGTGTCGAAGGTGCGCATGGTCAACGGGAAGGACCAGCGCAGCATCGTGTCGGACGTCATGAAGGACGTCCCCCACGGAACGATCATCACGAAGTGATTCAGATGGAATTCAACGAAGTCAAGGAGCTGAGCTCCAAATATCTGTTCCAGAACTACGGTCGCATCGACCTTTCCTTCACCCACGGGAAGGGATGTCACCTGTACGACGCGGCTGGGAACGAGTACCTGGACCTTGTGGCCGGTATCGCCGTCAACGCATTGGGATACGCACACCCCGACTGGGTGGAGGCCGTGCAGGCACAGGTCGCACGCATGGTCCACGTCTCCAACCTCTACTATGTGGAGGAGCAGGCGAGACTGGCCGAGAAGGTCGCCTCCATCACCCCCGGAAAGCTCGACCGCACCCTGTTCGTCAACAGTGGTGCCGAAGCCAACGAGGGTGCCATGAAGGTCGCGGTCCGCTACACGGGACGCGGCAAGGTCCTGGCGGCGCTGAACGGTTTCCACGGAAGGACCGCCGCGGCGCTGGGTGCGACCGGCCAGACCAAGTATCAGAAGTCGTTCGAGCCCCTCATCAGCGATGCGTTCCACTACTTCGAGTACGGGAACCCCGAATCCGTCAAATCCATGGTGGACAAGGACACCGCAGCCGTCATCGTTGAGCCCATCCAGGGTGAGGGCGGTGTACGCACCGCATCCGCCGAGTTCTTCAAGACCATCCGCGACGAGTGTACCGACAAGGGCGCCCTGATGATCGTGGACGAGGTCCAGACCGGTATCGGACGCACCGGACAGTGGTACGGGATCCAGAACTTCGGCGTCGTGCCCGACATAATCACCATGGCGAAGGGATTGGGCAACGGGGTCCCCATCGGTGCGGTCACCACCACCGACGAGATATCCGCGGTCATGACCCCCGGAACCCACGGGACCACGTTCGGCGGAAATCCCCTGGTCACCACCGCGGGATGCGCCACCCTGGACATCCTGAAGAGGGACAACCTGGTCCAGCACGCCCAGGAGATGGGTGCCCGCTGGATGGACGACCTCAAGGCGATAGACTCCCCCAAGATCAAGGATGTCCGCGGATACGGACTGATCATCGGAGTCGAGACGGACACCAACGATACGGCCGCAGCCGTGCAGAGACACTGCCGCGAGAACGGTGTCCTGGTCAACGTCTGCCATGGCAACACCGTCCGTCTTATCCCCCCGCTCATCCTCACGGATGCGGAGAAGGACATCTTCACCGGGCTGCTCCGCGAATCCGTTCAGTGAACGGGACACGGAGGCCCATCCTCAAACCTTTTCACTTCCTTTCTGTCTCTTCTCGAACATTGAAATAGTATCATGTACATCCTGTAAACATGGCAAAGAGCATGCTGAAAGAGAGTCTGGCCGAGAAGACCAGGATGTACATCGACGCCCATCCCAGTATCAAGGACTGCGTGTCCAAGGGACTGATCAACTACTCATCCCTCGCGAGGATGATCATGAAGGACATCGGTGTCGACAACGAGGAGGCCGTCATGATCGCGTGCCGCCGCTACGCATCCAAACTCAGCATCACCACAGACCATGAGCTCAGCATCCTCAGGATCCTCAAGGACAGCAGGCTGGAGATGAGGACGAAGACCTGTATCGTCACGGCCAAGAACGACTGGTCCGTCCTCCACAAGATGGACAACCTGTTCAAGGACCTGTGGAACGAGAACTCCATCATGCAGTGCGTCCAGTCCGCCTCCGCGGTCACCATCATCGCGGACCGCATGCTCAAGGACAGGATCATGGACACCGTCGGAAGGTTCAACATCATCAAGGTCAGGGAGAACCTGGTCGAGATCGCCGTCAAGTCCCCGGAGAGGATCGTCGACACCAGCGGTGTCATCGCATACCTGATCACCAACCTCTCCGACGCCGGAATCAACATCGAGGAGACGGTCAGCTGCCACACCGACACCATATTCATCGTCGGTGAGAGCGACATGATCAACGCCTACTCGGTGCTGACCAAGTGCATCCAGTCCGCAGAGGCCACGGTCAAGGAATGAGGGTGTCGGACGGGTGACCGTCCAATCCGTCGATTCCGCAACTGGAGTTTTTGAGCAATCGTGATCGATAGCTCTCGCTAAAGTGAGTCCCAGTTTCCCCTCATCACAT
>JBJEIK010000278.1:0-4776 GCA_051876975.1 Candidatus Methanomethylophilaceae archaeon | reverse complement strand
CCAGATAGAGAGGCTCAGGCGCGCTGTGTCGGAATCCAAGAAGCCCAGGATAGTCTTCGTATCACTCGACCAGGACGAGGCGACCGTCGCCGTCCTGAGGCAGTTCGGACTGAAGGAGGTCACCACCGTCAGGTCCGGAAGGTCCGGCAAGCAGTATGCGGAGAAGCCCTCCGTCGACAACTACCATGCGGAAATCTCCTCCAAGGTCGTCCCCCTGATGGAGCCCAACATGCCCCTTGTGCTCCTAGGGCCCGGATTCGAGAAGGAGACACTGGCCGAGGACCTCAAGAAGATCGATCCGGAGACCTACAAGAAGATCTACGTCTACCACACAGGACAGTCGGGGATGTGCGGCATCAACGAGCTGATGAAGGCCGGGATGGGTGCCGATGTGCTCAGGGAATCCTCCGTGGGATGCGAACTGGAGGCGGTGGAGCAGCTGATGACGGAGATAGCCAGGAACGGCAACGCAACATACGGTCCCCAACAGGTGATGAATGCGGCACTTGCAGGCGCGGTGGAGAAGCTGCTCGTCCTCGATTCGAAGGTGAGGGAGCAGGACCTGGACGACGTGGTGCGTGCGGTGGAGTCCCAGAAGGGGACGGTCATAGTCGTTTCCGGTCAGCATGACGGCGGGAAGCAGCTTGCGGCGATCGGAGGGATGGGCGCCCTTCTGAGGTACAAGGTGGACGTCTGAGGCCCGTTCCACCACGGGAACACCCGTATTTCCGGTCTTTCTCCCATTTTATATACGTGCGCGACTTTACTATGAATCGCACTCACAGTCCGATTCCATCATGGTCAGCGGAGCGTGAAGACTCTCTTAAGGGATGAATATGAAGAGCAAGAACGAAGTCAACGAGATCCTGAACAGACCCCTCTGCATCTGCGATTCCACCCTCCTCGACGGTGAGAAGGCCGCAGGAGTCGTCTTCTCCAACATCGAGAAGTACAGGATCGCCCAGCTCCTGGATGAGGCCGGCGTACCCCAGATCGTCGCCGGAAACCCCTCCCTCGGCGCCGAGGAGAAGATGGCCGTCAGGCACATCGCCCGCATGGGACTCGGAGCATCCGTCATGTCCTGGAACAGGGCCGATATCAACGACATCAACAGGAGTATCGAATGCGACGTGGATGCGGTGTGCATCTCCATGCCCTCCTCCGACAACCTGATCCAGAACAAACTCGGAAAGGACCACGCATGGGTCGCCGACAAGGTCTACGAGGCGGCATCATACGCAACCGAGCACGGACTGTACGTCTCCGTCATCGCGGAGGACACCCCCAACGCCAACCTCGCCTTCCTCATCGATTTCGCGAAGGCTGCAGTGGATGCCGGTGCCGACCGCGTCGGATACCAGGACATCATCGGAAAAGAGGACCCGTTCACCTGCTACGAGAGGATCAAGACCCTCAGGCAGATCATGCCCGTGGACATCGAGATCATCACCCGCAACGATTTCGGAATGGCCACGGCCAACACCATCGCCGCGCTCAAGGCCGGTGCCAGGTTCGCCAACGTCTCATCCATGGGTATCGGTGAGAGGGCAGGATGCGCACCCCTCGAGGAGGTCGCACTCGCTGCCAGGCACATCCTCAACATGGAGGCAGGAGTCGACGGAACAAAGTTCAGGGAGATCGCCGACGCGGTCAGCCTCGCCACCGGACGCGCCATCAGCCCCAGCAAGCCCATCATCGGTTCCAGCGTCTTCGTCCAGGAGTCCGGAATCAGTGTAGATGGAATCATCAGGGACGAGAACGGAGAGGCCTTCGACCCAGCCGAGGTCGGATGCCAGAGGTCCGTCGTCATCGGAAAGCACTCCGGAAGGAACACCATCGTCTCCGAGATGGCCCAGATGGGCATCGAGATCGACAGGAACGCCGCATCCGAACTTCTGGACATGGTCAGGAAGGCATCCACACAGATGCACCGCAGCATCAGCCAGAAGGAGCTCTTCCTGCTGTACGAGGACCTGATGAACGGCAACGACATCTTCGACGAGAACGATGAGCCCTCGGTACCAGAGGTCCCCATGGAGCCCGTCGGAGAGGCACCAGCCGAACAGCCTCAGAACTGATCCAAAAACCGTCGGGGAGACCCGGCGGTCTTAACCCCGTTTATCGCACGAAAGTGCGAGAACGGATTCTCTTTTATAAACTCTGGAGAACAATCGTTTCCCCATGAGCGAACTTATGACCAACAAGATACTGAGCGAGCGCCATATGGTGGACATCATCGTGTTCCTCCACATGTTCGGACCGAGGTCCCGCACCGAGATCTACAACACCATCTCCACCAGTCCGAGGATGGCCAAGAAGCTGGACTATCTGGAGGAACGGGGCATCGTAAAGAGCATCGTATCGGAGAACTCCAAGAGGATGATGCTGAAACTCACCCCACTTGGTACGAGCTATGCGAACGCCATGATGCAGTTGGAGGTCAAGTCCGGAGGGGACCTGGAGAGGTACCGTCTGGAGACCGTGAGGGAACTGATGCCCCAGTACGGGGACATCCTTGAATGAGTTTGGGATCCCGACGGGAGAACCACCCCGCCGGGATTCATGTTCAATCGTACTTCCTGTTGTCGACGACGTGCTTTCCCTTGCCCTCGAACCTCTCGAGGGTACCGGGGAGGACGAGCCTGACATCGGCCTTGATGTTCAGGATCTCCTTCATCCTGGAGGCCAGTTGTGAGGTCATCCTGTTGAGCTGGACCATGTCCTCGGTGAGCGATTCCTCGTTCATCTCGACCTCGACCATCATGCTGTCCATGTAGTTCTCGTTCTCCAGGGTGATGCGGTAGAAGGGTGAGAGGAAGGGCATCTCGCCGATCACGGACTCAATCTGGGATGGGAACACGTTGACTCCCCTGACCACGAGCATGTCGTCGGTCCTTCCGGAGATCCTCATGAGCCGGGGGTGTGTCCTTCCGCACTCGCAGGGCTCCCAATCCAGAGCCGAGATGTCCCCGATCTTGTACCTGATGAGGGGGAATGCCTCCTTCTGGAGCATCGTGACCACGATCTCTCCCCTCTCCCCATCGGCACAGGGATCTCCGTTCTTGTCGAGGATCTCCATGTAGCAGAGATCGGCCCAGATGTGGAGTCCGTTCTGCTTCTCGCACTCGAGGAACATGGGACCGTAGAATTCGCTCGCCCCGTAGCAGTTGTGGACACGGACACCGGTCCTGTCCTGGAGCTTCTTCCTCATGCTCTCGGACCATGGTTCCCCTCCGGCGATGGCGAGCCTGACCTTGGTGTCCCTCTGGATGTCGATACCCTGCTGGTCGCAGACGTCGGCGATGTGGAACATGTAGGAGGGTGTACCCGCCCATGTTGTGACCGGAAGGTCCTGCATGAGCTGTATCTGTCTGGCGGTGTTACCGGTTCCGATGGGCAGGACCGTGGCGCCGATCCTCTCAGCACCGTAGTGGACACCGAGTCCGCCGGTGAAGAGACCATATCCGTGGAAGTTCTGGAGCATGTCCTTCTTTCCCATTCCGAAGGAAGTCATTCCCCTGGCGAGGGATTCGGTCCAGTTGTTCAGATCCCCCTGTGTGTAACCCACGACCGTGGGCTTTCCGGTGGTTCCTGATGAGACATGGACCCTGACCAGCTCATCGTACGGTCTGACGAAGAGCTTGTCCGGATAGTTGTCACGGAGGTCCGTCTTCCTCATGAACGGGACCTGCCTGAACTTGTTGAAGCTGTCCACATCCTCGGGCAGGAGGTTGACAGACCTCATCTTCTCGTGGATGAAGGGAGATTTGTCGTACATCTCGCGCAGCTTCGCCCTGAGGAGCCTGAGCTGAAGCTTCTCAAGTTCCTCGCGGGGCATGGTCTCGATCTCTTTGTTCCAGAAAGCCATGTTCACACCGTCTGTCAAATGCTATCCTATAGCACGGATGGGGACAGTGTAGTGACCATACTATAAAGTGATGTTGGCCTGGGTTTGGAATGTGCTGGTCAACCGTCAGGATGATGCTTCCCGGGGACGTATCGAACACAGTTATCATTCGGTCGTTCCGTTTCTTCCATCCGACCGTTTCTTATACTGTTCTTGCGAACCTGTTCCGGAGGACACTGAAACTACTTTCGAATCATGGAGGCATCTGATGAGGAACATCATCAAGGTCGCGGCCGTGACGGCTGTGGCGATACTTGTTGTGGCTACCGGTGTGGCCACCTATGCGTACCTTATGGCCGATCACGAGACCCTGGAGGTTGAGCATAGAGTACAGACCAGCTGAATGGTCCAGGATGAACACCGCCGTGGAAGTGGGTGACGGCACCCTCAACATCTCCATGCTCCTGACCGATAAGGTCGGTTGGGACACCCCCAGATGGGAACTGCAGGTGGATGTGGCATACTGGAGTATCGTCGGTTACGATGTGGACAGGTTGGAAATAGTGTTCGACCTGGATGGAACGGATGCATTCATCGAATCCATGGACCCCAGTGGGAAGGTTACGACATCGACCTCGTTCAACGATCCCACCGAGACCAGGTCTTACGATGGCTGGAGCGGTCTGGATTCAGCGGGTGTGACGTGGACGTTCACCGGCTCTGACACACGCTCCGACCCCGGTACGATATCAGGTTCCGGTCCGACGTTCCGTGCGAACTCCGATGATGTGATGCACGTGGACCTCAGGACCGTTCTCGTATCCCAGGGACTGCAGAAGGACACGATCGAGGTTCATTGGACCGCGAATGTGTTCCTAGACGCCTGGGGGTACCTCTCCACCCCGTCGTTAAGTTGAAGTAATGATGTT
>JBJEIK010000277.1:0-4777 GCA_051876975.1 Candidatus Methanomethylophilaceae archaeon | reverse complement strand
CAATGCGATCATCGCTGTCCTCGCCGTTGTCATAGTCGTGGCGGCAGGGGCTGCAGTGGTGTTGATGAAACCTTCATCCGAGATCGACACCGGGGATCACATCGATGCCATCGGTAACGAGATCAAGAAACTGGATGAGGTGAACTCCATAGCCTGTGTGGGACAGAACAGTCTCCGTATCTGCTCTTATCTCGGGGTTGTCGACAAGGTCAAGATGGTCGACAGCAGCGACATCAAGAACTACATGCAGACCTATCTGTATGCCATACACAACGATATCAAATCGCTTCCCTCCTCAAGTGCTAACTGTTCGATAACACCCGATGATGCGAAGAAGCTGATCGACGAGATCAGACCCGACGTCATCATCATGGGGAAGACCACCTGCTACGACACCGCCACCAACGAGGCGAAGTCCCTGATGCAGGCGGGGCTGAACGTCGTCGTCATCGACGATTACCTGTTCGAGTTCGTGGACACCAAGACCTTCGAGATCGAGGCAGGTTTCGTCGACATGATCAAGGACGTCGCATACGCCGTCAACGCCAATGAGCGCGGAGAGGAGCTCCTCAACGGTATCGAGGGCATAATCAAGGACATCCGCTCCCTTGTGGACGGAAAGGACTCCGGGAAGACCGGATACATCGGATGCATCCTCTACAACGGGAAGCACCCCCTCGACAAGTCCATCTGGAGCTACTCCCCGTTCGCACTCGCAGGACTGAAGTCCATCCTCCCCGAGGGGAAGTACAGCGAGAACGGAAACGTCAGCGTCGAGACATACTCCATCGCGGACCTCACCAAGTGGTCCGATGAGAACACTGTCATCTTCCTGGATGCCCTCGGATTCGACAAGCGCACCGAGAAGTCTTCCATGGACCTGATCCAGATCTGGAAGGACAACCAGTGCTTCACCCTCAGCACCTATGTGGGAGTGGGGATGAACTACGACAACGGATTCGTCAACGCCTACCAGGTCATCCACTACATCTACGGGGACTCCGTCCTCAGCGAGAGTGAGATGGACAAGAAGATCGACGCGGTCTACGATGTCTTCTTCGGAACGCACATCTCCCAGCGCGACTCCCCCATCAGCACCAGGAACATCGAGCCCATGCCCGATGGATCCAGGATCTACGATGACATCATCTTCGTCATCAACAAGGTCAACGGTGCGAACCTCGGAGAGTACGACCTCAAGGAAGACGGTACTGTCGAGTACCTCGGATGATCTAAACAGCCGGCCCCAGGGCCGGCATCTCCAGTGATCCGATGACAGAACATAAAGAGGAACTCATAGACGGGAAGACCTCGTACATCAAAGGCGTCAAGACCAAGATCATCGCACTGGTGGTCCTGGCGGTCCTCCTCGTCATCGTTAGTTTCGTGGTCCTCAATGTGGACCTCAAGTACATTTCATACACGGACATGTTCCGTGTCCTGTTCGGGGAGCAGGATGACACCATCCCCTTATCCACATACATATTGGTCGAGAACGTCTATCTGCCGCGTATCCTTGCCGGAATAGTCGCGGGATTCGCCTTGGGATTGGCGGGTACCGTCATGCAGTGCGTTCTCCGTAACCCCCTCGGTTCCCCTTACACCCTGGGAATATCCAATGCGGCCGCGTTCGGAGCGTCCATCGCCATCGTGATCGTCGAGATCGGTATCGGCGGAAGCCTGAGGTACGCGGACTACTCCGGGTTCACCACGATCCTGGCGTTCGTCTTCGCCATGCTTGCCACGGGTATCATCGTCCTGCTGGTCAAGGTCACGCGCGTGGACCCGTCCACCATGGTCCTGGCCGGAGTCGCGATAAGTTCGATCTTCTCCGCGGGTATCAGTTTCCTGCAGTACGTGTTCAGCACCGATGCCCTTGCCGAGATCGTCTTCTGGCAGTTCGGATCCCTCGGAAAACCGAACATCTCCAACATCATCCTGATCACGGTGATACTGATCCCCATCACGCTGTACTTCTATAGGAACAGGTGGGACTACAACGCCATCGACAGCGGTGACGAGGTCGCCACATCCCTCGGTATCAACGTCCCCCTCACCCGTATCGTCGCACTGGTGCTCTGCTCCCTGCTGACCGCGGTCGTCGTGTCCTTCATGGGTATCATCGCGTTCATCGGTCTGGTGGCACCCCACATGGTTCGTCTCGTGATGGGTAACGACCATCGTTTCCTGATACCTGGGTCCATGCTCGTGGGAGCCATGGTCCTGACCGTGTCGGACTGTATCGGACAGAACCTCTTCATCACCACGATCCCCGTGGGTATCATAACCTCGTTCCTCGGAGGACCTCTGTTCCTCTACCTACTCATATCAAGCTACAGAAACAAGAACAGGAGGAGATGAACAATGACAAACGCAAAGGACCCCGAGAACCTATTCAGGAAACCCGATTCCGACATCGCACCCTTCAGGGAGAGGATGTCCGCCATGTACGACTCCTACAGGGAGCTAAACCTCCTCCTGTCAGCATTCGACCATGGGCTCTTCGAGCTTCTGAAGGACCCCCACACCGCGGACGAGGTATCGGCCAACTACGGTTCCGATCCGATCCTCACGGAGATGATGTGCAGGGCTCTGGAATCCCGCGGATATCTGACCATGGACGGTGACCGTTACATCGACTCCCCCATGGCCAGGACGTTCCTCACCGAGGATTCCGACTTCACCATGTGCAACCGCGTCCGTCAGGAGGAGTCGTTCATCCTGCCCTGGGGCGACGTCTGGGAGCGCATCGTCAACGGTCCGGAGGTGCTGAGGTACGAGGACATGTTCTCCGACCTGTGGATCTCCGCCATCGGGGATGACCGCAGGGTGGAGGGTGTGTCCAAGGTCCTGGACATAGTGGATTCCAAGATTGACATGTGCAATGTGTCCAAGGTCCTGGAGATCGGTGCCGGACACGCCTATCATCTGATAGGTCTCTGCCACCGCCACCCCTGGATCGAGGCCCACGTCTTCGACAAGCCCGAGATCATCGACACCACGCTGGAGAATACAGGCGCGTACGGGATTAAGGTGGAGTGCCAGACCGGCGACTACTACGACGATGACATCAAAGGCTTCTACGACCTGGTCATGATCGGGTTCAACCCCGCCGGGTCCGACGTCAAGCTCTGCGAGAGGGTCGCCTCCACCGTGGGTCTCGGAGGATACCTCCTGATCAGGCGCCACAACACCCAGCTCAAGACCGATCCCCTCCGCAACATGGACAGGAACATCCGCATGTGGGATGGGATGGAGCGCGGTTCCACCCTCTCATGGGGGGACATCCGCGACATGAGCAGGGGATACAACGAACGCATGGAGGAGATCGGGCTGGAGAAGGTCATGTGGATGCAGCTGGACCGGGACTCCGAGATGCTGCTGTTCAGAAGGGTGCGCAATGCTTGAGATAGAGTCATTGGGCTTCAGCTACGGGTCCAAGAAGGTCCTCGAGGACATCGAGTTCAAACTGGACAACGGATACTTCGTCTCGATCCTGGGACCCAACGGTGTCGGTAAGACCACCCTGCTCAGGTGTCTGTGCAACATCCACAGGCCCCAGGAGGGCAGGATCCTGCTGGACGGGGAGGACATCCTCTCCATCCACCCCAGGGAGATGTCCAAGAAGGTCGCCTATGTCCCGCAGAAGGGCGAGGTCGTCCATACCACCGTATTCGACCATGTCATGATCGGCAGGAGGCCGCACATGACCTGGGATTCGGGCAAGAGGGATGTGGACAAGGCCTGGGAGGTCATCGAGAAGCTGGGTCTGGAGGAGATCTCCGACAGCTACATCGACGAGATCAGCGGGGGTCAGCTGCAGAAGGTAAACATCGCCAGGGCCCTCGCCCAGGAGCCCAGGCTGCTGGTCCTGGACGAACCGTCGAACAATCTCGATCTCTCCAATCAGCACAGGATCCTCCAGCTGATTGGCGACCTGACGAAGGAGACTGGGATGGCGGCGGTGATGACCATGCACGACATCAACCTCGCCCTCTACTACTCGGACAAGATCATCATGATGTACGACGGGCGCATAGTCGCCGATGGAGGCATCGACGTGGTCAACCCCGAGACCGTGAAATTGGTCTACGGCATCGAATCGGATGTCATGGACTACAAGGGTCAGCGTGTGCTGATTCCCCTCAAGGGTCAGTGAGCCCGTTCCTCCGGGGATGAGGGTCCGATCACGATCGTCTCATCGGATATCGTGAAGGTGACCTGGGATGGGGTTCCCCCGGAGGATACCATACCGTATCCTCCGAGTCCATCCATGTCCATTATCAGGATGTATTCGGACCTGCAATCATCCTCCGCCGTTATAATGCGTCCTCCGGAATCTGTTATCCTCAGAACGGGGGTGTCTTCGTCGGAGTATGCCATGGGGATGTCCAGGACGATGTTTTCCGGAATATCGGTCGGAGGGGCGGTCTGAGCCCCATCCCTGGAGAAGATCATGTCCGTGGCACCGATGGAACCCTCATCATCGGTCCAGATGGATGAGATGCAGAGTATCCCGTCCTCCAGGCCCCCGGTGAATCCCAACGATGTCCCGTCGTCGGTGATTGAGAATGATATGATGTTGTCGCGGAAGGTGCCGGAGATGTCCTCGCCGGAGAAGGTCCCGGTGAAAACCCCGTCGGAGAGGGTGATTATGTTCAGGCGTTCGGTATCGTCGATATCGAACCGTTCGTACTCTATGCCCCCTCCGTCACCAAGGGTGTACCGTTCGGTCAGATACCATTCGCCATGGATCATATTTTCGTGATCATCGGTG
>JBJEIK010000276.1:0-4780 GCA_051876975.1 Candidatus Methanomethylophilaceae archaeon | reverse complement strand
GGTGTATGGAAACCATCGTGCTCCTGGGGGAATTCTCCGTTGTGGATACGGTCAGAAGAAGTGATCGCCCCTCGCCTTTGTTCATTCCATATTACCGAAGCGAGGGGTTGTGAAGAAGTCGTTTATGAATGCCTTCAGACCGTCTCTCGGAAG
The DNA here is from genome assembly GCA_051876975.1 of Candidatus Methanomethylophilaceae archaeon. Taxonomy (GTDB): domain Archaea; phylum Thermoplasmatota; class Thermoplasmata; order Methanomassiliicoccales; family Methanomethylophilaceae; genus Methanoprimaticola. Next base: position 4,627 of record JBJEIK010000276.1, on the reverse strand, counting down.
TAGGATCTGGTGATGTTCATGCACCAGGATACCACCAGGATGGCCATGATTGCGAAGATCATGGCACCCAGGGACGATCCGGAGGATATGTACATGTACAGGCCCACCACGGCGATCGCGATGAGTGCAACGAGGTTCAGGGACCAGGCATACCTCTTTCTGAGATGGAGTATGAAGCCGTCAGCTATCGCCAGGGCACCCAGTAGCAGGAATCCCAAGGAGGCTATCAGCTCCGTCTCGTAGTTGATGATGAACACGTAGACGAAGTAGACGCCGACTATCGCGGTGATCGGCTCCATCATCCTGACTATCATAGGCTTGTCGAATGCGAAGCTCATGGCCTGTTGTAGTTGTATGTATCATAAAAACCTATTCAATTAGACATTTGTCTAATCGTTCTTTTTCAAATCTTCCGTATGTCGCGCCAGATTTCTGTAAACGGCTAATCATTTATCGTACATCGAGATATATAATCATCACAGATAGATGATAAAATTCTCTTTTGTTCGTTATATCGTCTAATTGATTTTTATCTAATTAGACAAATATCTAATAAAATAGAAAATTTATATACATTCATTCAGTGAGCAAAAATAAGTGGTTTACAATGTTGGACTACGGAATAGCGGAACTGGCGGGATCGATCGATGCCCTTTGGCTGATCGTCTCCGCCGCACTGGTCTTCTTCATGCAGGCCGGATTCGCCATGGTGGAGTCTGGATTCACCAGGGCAAAGAATGCCGGTAACATCGTCATGAAGAACACTCTGGACTTCGTCTTCGCGACGATCGTCTACGTCGCCATCGGATACAGCCTTGCTTACGGTACTGATATAGCGGGAATCATCGGATCGCCCACATTCTTCCTCTCCGGATTCGAGGGGGAGCTCGTGACCGTCCTCTTCCAGCTCGTGTTCGCAGGAGCGACTGCCACAATCGTTTCCGGAGCAATGGCCGAGCGTACCAAGTTCACCTCGTACATGGTTTACGCCATCGTCATCTGTGCCTTCGTCTACCCTGTGGTCACACACTGGGTCTGGTCTGCCGACGGATGGCTCTGCCAGCTCGGATACATCGACTTCGCGGGATCCACCGCCGTGCACATGCTCGGAGGAATCACCGCACTCGTGGGAGCGTACTTCCTCGGCCCCCGTATCGGAAAGTACGACAAGGATGGGAACGCACGTGCACTTCCCGGACACAACCTTACCCTCGCGGCATTGGGAGTATTCATCCTCTGGTTCGGATGGTTCGGATTCAACGGTGGATCCACACTGGCCGTATCCGGATTCGATGGAGCCGCGACAGCGAACTCCACAGCGGAGGTCCTCCTCATCACATGCATAGCCGCATCCGCCGGAGCACTCGGTGCCATGATCATGAGCATGGTCAGGTACAAGCACCCCGACGTCTCCTACACACTGAACGGTGTCCTCGCAGGACTGGTTGCGATCTGTGCCGGTGCTGCAGTCGTCGATTACTATGGTGCGATTGTCATCGGTCTCATCGCAGGTGTCGTCGTTGTCGTTGCAGCCGACTTCGTCGAGAAGAAGCTGAAGATCGACGATCCTGTCGGAGCATTCGCAGTTCACGGTGCGGCAGGAATGGTCGGTACATTGCTCGTCGCCTTCCTCATGAACCCCGACAAGGCAGGAGCCGCAGGTCTCCTCTACGGCGGCGGAATGGATGCCCTCACACAGCTCGGTATCCAGGTTGTCGGAATCGTCGCCATCGCTGCATGGTCTGTCGTCCTCATGGGTGCGACGTTCTGGATCATCAAGCACACCATCGGACTCCGTGTCACTCCCGAGGAGGAGATCGCAGGACTCGATATCACCGAGCACGGACTGGTCAACGCATACTCCGGACTCATGCCCGACCTGCACAAGGTCTCCCTGCTTGATTCCACCAAGGCCCCCATGGCGATGACCGACGAGACCGTCGGAATCCCCGTGATGGACTACTCCGAGCCCGTCTCAGGCACCCTGAAGAAGGTCGTGGTCGTCACCAGGCGCGAGAAGCTCGGCGACCTCAAGACAGCCATGGATTCCCTCGGAATCACCGGTATGACCATCTCATACGTGGAAGGCTACGGTGCCCAGAAGGGACAGACCACGATGTACCGTGGTATCGCGTTGGACAGCACTCTCCTCCCCAAGCTCAAGGTCGAGATCGTGACCAGCATCCCCGCATCACAGGTCGTGGAGGCTGCCAGGAAGGCCATTTACACCGGAGCGGTCGGTGACGGTAAGATCTTCGTCTACGACGTGGAGAACGCGGTTCGTGTGAGGACCGGCGAGACCGGTGTCACCGCGGTATCATCCGAATCCGAGTGAAATCCTCCCAAACCATTTTGATAAACCCATTACCCGGAACCATCCGGGGTTTTTCCTCATAATTCCGTCATGGCATCGATTATCGGAGATGGTGATGACGATGATATGAATGGACAGATGAAGTCTTGACAAGATGGATGATACAGAAGATGGTAGCGAGGGGTCGATTTGAACGACCGATCTCCGGGTTATGAGCCCGACGGGATATCCTGGCTACCCCACCTCGCTATAAAGACCGCTAAGATGGTTTTGTATATAAATCTATCTTATATGGGAGGTTTGTTTAAGGTCTGTAATGATGTTATCCGGGCCCTCCCGAAGTACCTGGGGGAGGTAGCCCGGAAACAGGTTCAGAAGAGCTTCTTGAGGAACATCAGATCGTCGATCTTTCCCTTGATCTGGATCTTCTTGAGGACATATGCCCTCATGGGCCTGAGCGTTCCGTCGATGAGTCCCTGGAGGTTCTCGGGGGTGGTGGTGACCGTAACATCCGCATCGGGGATGAGTTCGGGCTCGAAGTGATAGATCCTCGCATCCTTGAGTTTGAGGGAGTACTTCTCCTCCCCGAGGTCGAGGTTGAACGACTTCACGAGGGGTTCGATCTCCTTCCTTAAGTTCTCGTCGGAGTCCATCTTGGCGTGGAACCTGTCGATGACCTTCTGAATCTCTGCCTGCATGCTCATTGATTTCACCAATCGCTGATCCTTGTGTTCGCCCTGGCGGAAAGCATCTTACGTACAGGCTCCCAGGAGCATCTCACATGTTCGGGGGCCTTTCCGTTATCCTTTATCCACTGGGCGATGAAGTCCATTGTGTAGTGATCGCTGGGATATCCGCTCCCTATGTTCACGTCGAACTCCCTGCGGATCTCATCCAACATCCTGTCTCTCGTCACCTTGGCGACTATGGATGCGGCGGACACGACGGGGTAGGTATCGTCCGCTTTATGCTTTGCGACAACTGCTGCATCTGGTCCGAGGATTTTCGATAGTCTTTCCGAGAAAGCGGCTTCGTTCACGTCCGGACAGTCCGCATAGACCATCTCACGCGGTCTGGAAGAGACGGCCTCGGCGAACATGTTCAGCTCCACATCGTTCAGGGACATCTCCTTCCTGCGGGAGTCTATGTCGGCCGCAGATGCAACCACCACGGTCCAGAACGGTACGGAGCCTGTGATCTCATCGTACATGGCCTCGCGTTTCTTCGGAGTCAGTTTCTTGGAGTCCTTCACCCCGATCTCCCTGAGGACGGAATCGTCCTCCACGAAGACCGTGCCGACGACCAATGGTCCCATGACGGATCCGCGACCCGCCTCGTCTACGCCGCAGAACATGTGATACCAACCAACGGGTTCCGTTGTAGGTGTATACCATTTAAGACTGTTTTGCCATTCGGCTTCTCATCATGACATTGAAATGCGATCTCCAGTACGGCAAAGGGGAGGCCGGGTACAAACTCACCCGCGTGGGAGTGAGGGGTGTACGCAAGCCCGTGCTCGTCAAGAGGGACGGCATAAACAGCACCCTGAACAACGCACTGAACTGCTCGATCGACATATTCGTCGACCTTCCTGCAAGCCAGAAGGGGTCGCACATGTCCAGGAACGTGGAGGTCCTCAACGAGGTCGTCGATGAGAGCGTCCGCAGCCCCATCACCGGACTCGAGGATATGGCGGCGGATATGTGCAGGAAGCTCCTGGTCCACCACGAGTACGCACAGACCGCTGAGGTCAGCATCACAGCCGAGTACTTCCGCAACTCCAAGACGCCCCTCGGAAAGGACACCTTCGAGATCTACACCCTGATGGCGGGAGGAAGGATCCAGCGTGACGGCCCCCTCGTGAAGAGGATCGGTGTCAGGGCCCTGGGGATGACCGCATGTCCCTGCGGACAGCAGACCGTTACCGAGATGCTCGAGTTCGATGGCGACATGCCCGTCATGACGCACAACCAGAGGAACGTGTGCACACTCAATGTCACCCTTCCCGAGGACTGCAGCCTTGAGGCGGATGAGCTCATCGACCTTGTCGAGGATTCCTTCTCATCCCCCACCTTCGAGCTCCTGAAGAGGCCCGACGAGGGACAGGTGATCATCAACGCCCACAGGAACACCAAGTTCGTGGAGGATGTCGTCAGAGGCGTTTTGAAGAGATTCGTCGACAAGTACACGGATCTTCCCGACGATGTTTATGTGGATGTCCTCAGCGAATCCGAGGAGTCCATCCACAAGCACAACGCCTTCGCCGAGAGGGAGTCCACCCTCGGAGAGCTCCGTGCGGAGAACTCCAACTGA
>JBJEIK010000275.1:0-4860 GCA_051876975.1 Candidatus Methanomethylophilaceae archaeon | reverse complement strand
TGCGAGCTCGTGGGCTGCGTCGAACAGGGATCCGTAGCATCCGTTGCAGATGGTGACGATCTCGAGTCCCTCCTTCTCTGCGAGGGCGAGGTTCCTGGCGGCGGCTGCGAGCCAGGTCTTCTTGCTGAATGCCCTGATGACTCCGGGGGCGGGACAGCAGCTTGCGTCCTTCAGGTCGACGAGCTCGATTCCGAGAGCTGCGCAGACCTCCCTGGTGGATTTCTCGATTCCGGGGTATCTGAGGGGTGCGATGCAACCGAGGAAAAATGCGTACTTTGCCATTGTAATCACTCCACGATCTTGCCGAATCCGGTTGCGGCCAGGATCTTGTCCAGGTCGGCCTTGGCAGCGTCGTTTGCAAGGACGGTGGGGGGAACCTCGGGCAGTCCGAGTTCCTTCCTGAGAGCGGTGATCTTGTCCTGCACGGGGACGGTGTGTCCGTATGCTGCGAGGTTGGATGCGGTCTTCTTGTGAGCTGCGAACATGTGACCCTCGGAAACAGCGATGTTCCTCAGGGCGATGACGATGTCGACGATGGGGACCTGACGGGGGCACCTCTCGACGCAGGTGTAACAGGTGCTGCACTCCCAGAGCTCATCGGAGTTGACAATCTCCTCTTTGAGTCCGAGCTGGGCCATCCTCATGAGCTTTCTGACCCTGTAGGAGGTCTGCCTTCCGGAGGGGCATCCGGCTGTGCAGGTTCCGCACTGGAAGCACATCTTGACTTCCTCGCCACCGGCGGCGGCGATCTCTTTAGCGAAATCGGGGTTCGGCGTTACCATAGTAATCAAGGCGCATGACGGAGAACACCATATTTAATATGGACTGATGGAGGACACCACCTGTTACCCTTTGGGATAAACCCCTTTTCTCAACGCATCCTGGTGGAGACGGCCTTCATGACCTTGGCGATGTTCCTGCTCTCCTTCCTGTAGATGGCGGTGATAGCATGCCTGAGGATCTTCGGATCCACCGCACTCTTCAGCCTCAGGTTCTTCCTCGTCAGCATGAACTCGTCGATGAAGAAGCTCTTGTTGGACCCCAGGAGCTCCGGGAGCGAGAAGGTCTCCGAATCCACGGTGTACTCCCTGTCCTCCGAATCGAGGAACATGAACGCCACCCTCTGTGCACCGTACTTGTAGCGGATGAAGGCGGGACCGTTGTCCACAAGGACCATCCCCATGTATCCGATCTCCTCCATCTCGAACTCCTCCGCATCGAAGAGGTACAGGGGATCGTCGATGATGGCCAGGTCCGCCCTGTCCTCCCTCATCATGCGGATGTTGTACTCGTCATCGGAGACGATGATGTGGGCGTTGGGGATCTTGACCGTGGAGATGACCGACATCATCAGGTCCTCGGTGACCGGACTGCAGCAAACCGTGAATCCCCTGTCCGTCTGGACGCGGTACTGCATGGAACGGGCCAGTGACGCGATCTGCTCCCCCTCCTCCGTCAGGACGGAACCCGCGGGAGTGGACTTCAGGACGGGGGCCTCGGCGGCGTCCTCTATTATTGATATATACTTGTGCAGGACGGGGACGGATATCCCGAGCCTCCTTGCGGCGGCTGACTGGCTCCCCGTATCCTGGACCGCCAGAAGGGCCTCGATCTGACGTGTGGTCACCGTCTTTCCGTTGATGATCTGTGAGGTCTGAACCTGGATGTCCATGTTACCGGGAAGCATTACCGATATTGATAAAACCCGCGAAGGGAGGCGCGATGTTTGATATGCCCCATGCGGATTCACCCGTCGATCAGATGAGCGAAACCCCCAGGATTGTGGTCGTGGGCCTCGGAAGCCCCATAATGTGCGATGATGCGGTCGGACTCAGGGTGTCCGAGAAGATAGAATCGATGGGACTCGAGAACGTGGACTGCTGTCAGGAGGCCATCGGCGGCCTGGACATCCTCCCTGTGATACACGGATACGACTACGCCGTGATCGTGGATGCCATCCAGACCATGCAGTACGAACCCGGAACCGTGATGCTGTTCTCGGAATCGGATTTCGCAGATGTGGTGGCGGACGCGGCCACCCACGATGTGAACCTGCCCACCGCACTCAAGATCGGAAGGGGGATGGACCCCGGGATAATGCCGAAGGAGGTCAGGTTCGTGGCCATCGAGGTTGACGACATCAAGACGGTCACCGAGACCATGACCCCTGCCGTGGAGGCATCCGTCGACAGTGCGACGGACGCGGTCCTCCACGTGATATCCGAGCTCAGAAAGCAAGGGCCGACGGATCGTAGTTCTTGATCTTCCTAGCACCCTTTCCGAGGACCACGGTGTTCATGCGGTCCGCACGGAGGAGGTCCTCTGCCACACGCATGACATCGTCCTCGGTGACCGCGTCGATCTTCTCGAGACGCTGCTCCAACGACTCTATGGAACCGTTGAGCATGTGGTTCATGCCCAACCTGTAGAGCCTGTGCTCGGTCGATTCCATGGCCCTGACGTTGGCACCCTTGATCAGCCTCTTCGCCCTGTCAAGCTCACCCTTCTCCAACCCCTCCTTCAGGAGTCCGGAGTAGACGGATGAGGTGGTCTCCATGGCCTCGATGACGTTCTCGTCGGTGCAGGACATGTAGGTCGTGAGTGAACTGGCATCGCTGCACTGTGAGACAGTGGAGTACACGGAGTAGACCAGGGCCTTCTTCTCCCTGACGGCCTGGAACAGCCTGGAGCTCGTTCCGGATCCGAGGACCGCACTCAGCATCGTGACCGCCATCCTGTCCTTGCTGGAGGCACCGTAGGAGGGGAATCCCATGGCCACCTGGTAGTGGTCCGCCTCGTTCTTCACGAACCTGTACTCGGAGACGGGTGTCGGGGGAGCGGACCTGATGTTCCTCTGTCCACCGGCCTTGCAGTCCAGCGTCTCCTCGGCCCATGCCACGGTGTCGTCGATGTCGGCCGCACCGGCTGCGAACACCGCGAGGTTCGGGATCCTGTACTTCTCCTCGTAGTACTTCCTCAGGTCCTCGGAGGTCATGTTCCTGACGAGGTCCTCCTCCCCTCCCTCGTCCTGGGACAGGGCGTGTCCCCTCCAGAGGGTGGACTCGAACAGGTCGTGGATGTACGAGTCGGGCTCGTTCTTGATCATGCTGAGCTCCTGGAGGACGATCTTCTTCTCCAGCTCCGTGTCCTTCTCGTTGATCATCGGATTGGCGACGATGTCCCCCACCAGGTCCTTGGCCACGTCGGCCGTCTCCCTGATGGTGATGCCGTAGAATGCGGTCATCTCCCTGCCGGTGAAGGCGTTCATCTCCCCTCCGGCACCCTCCATCTCCTTGGCCATCTGATAGGAATCCCTGGTCTTGGTCTCCCTGAACACGGTATGCTCCAGAAGATGGGACAGTCCGAGGATGTCCTTGGTCTCGTCCCTGGAACCGGTGGCCACGGCTATCATGTACCCGACGCTCTGGCTGTCAGGGATGTTCTCTACCACCACGGGTATGCCGCCCGAGGTCCTGGAAACGGAGATGGTGTGATCGCTCATGGTCCCGATGTAGAAAAGAACATATTATTATCACTAGCGGAATCACCCGACCATGACCATCAAGACCACCAGGTACGCGGAGATCGGGCTGGAGAGGCCCATCGCAGTCGTCGGTTTCCCCGGAGCGGGACTAGTGAGCTCGATAGTGCCCAACTACCTCGTGGGACAGCTGTCCATGACCCCCATCGCGGGGATGTCGTCACCCGTCATGCCCCCGTACTGCCTGATAGCGAACGGTCTGGCCATGCCTCCGGTGAGGTTCTACGGCAGGAAGGGCAAGGGGAAGAACGCCAGGGACCTGATCGTGTGCATGTCCGAGTACACACCCAAACCAGAGGACTCCTACGAACTGGCGGAGGAGGTCCTCAGATACCTGAAGCGCATGGGATGCGAGACCATCGTCTGCCTGGAGGGGGTTCCGAGGTACACGGAGGAGGACGTCATGATGGTGTGCGGATGCGGAGAGAACATCAGGGAACTAATAAAGAAGACCAAGCTGAAGGAGCTCTCGAACGGGATGATCCGTGGGATGACGGGCGTCCTCCTGTACGACGGCCCCGGATGGGGTTTCGATGTCGTATCCATAGTATGTCCCGCAAATCAGTCCATACCGGATCCGGGAGCGGCGGTCGGATTCCTCAAGCCCCTGTCGAAGCTCGTCCCGGGACTGAAGATCAACCCCCAGCCGCTTATGGACGAGGCAGACCAGATCCAGAAGCGCATGGACGAGCAGGCCGCGGAAAACAACGACCCTTCGTCACAGCAGATCTACGGATGATCCAAGCCCGTATGAATGAAATTCAGACTATAGCTTAGAAATGAGTTATTCAGATAGAGTCAATGGTTCCTCAAACATTGGAGAGTCATATCTCTGATTCAAAAGACTGAAAAGATTTTCCACCCAGGGATCATCAGACTCTATCCCATTCTCTAAACAGTCGTTATACATACGATTGACACGAAGAAATAATTCACCACTTTTTGTCAATGAATACAGGGGCCTACGTTGACCCTCTTCTTTCAATCTATACTGAATCAATCCCGAATCCAACAAACGTTTGATCATGGATTCAATTCTAGCTGGGTTAGAAAGACCATAAAAATCAGAAGTTAAACACTCTTTAGTCTTAAGAAGCTCGAGAATCCTAGACAGTAATTCCGCGTCCCTGATTGTTGAGCGTTTACTCTTAACCATAAACGTTGGAAATAGCGTTTCAGTATTGGATAATTCTTTGATGATTATTACAAGCGTTATAGAAAATGAATAACGCTTAAATAATTGTAAACAAAGTATCACCTATGGCATATCCGTCAGAATTAACCAGCCAGCTCAAAGCTGGAGATTCTGTGGTCCAGTT
>JBJEIK010000274.1:0-24161 GCA_051876975.1 Candidatus Methanomethylophilaceae archaeon | reverse complement strand
CCACCCTGTTGTAGACGTCCAGCTCGCTTCCCGCCGTTCCGTAGAACCTGAAGAAGTCCCTGATGCTGTCGAAATGCTCGCCCTTGGACATCCAGTAGCGCTCGATGCTGTCGTAGTCGTAGACGTTGTTCCTGCCGGCCTTCAGCCTCATGTGGTCTATCCTGAGCATGTACTGGTCGTTCTCCGAGACCAGGAACCTGCCCTTGGAGACCTCCTCGGCGGCGGTCAGTGATTCCAGGGAGCTGCGTGCGTCATCCTCGGTGAGTGACAGCGCGAACGACACCTCCTGGACGGTCGCGGGTGCGAAACACTCCAGGAACCTCAGGACGATGCGGTCTATGGCCCCGTTCCTGTCGACCTCCGGATAGGACACCTTCGAGAACGACCATTTGTTGTTGCCGTTGACATCCGTCCTGGTGACCAGGTACATGGACTCAAGCTTCCTCATGGACCTGAAAGCCATGTCGTCGCTGATCTCCAGCTGCGCCGCTATGTCCTGGATGGAACTGTCCGTTCCCACCGCATCGTAGACGTCCCTGTCCGTATCCGTGAGCTCGCGGACCCTGCGCGTGGCCGCCGCGTAGTCGGGGATCTCGGAGGACACCATTATGTGGGGCTCATCCAGGAAGACGGTCCCGATGACACCCTCACGGATGAGCTCCCTGACCCATCCGTCCACGGTTTTCTTGTCCTCGTCGGTGTAGGTGTAGATGTTCCTTCCGCGCTCGCGTATGGCCTGGAGCGGCCCGGTGGCCATCAGGAGCTTGGGTATGTCCCCCTTGTCCATGATGCGGGGGGCTTTCTGAGCGTAATACGGAACGATCTGGTCCTCGGTGAACTCGAACTCGCTGACGGAATCGCCCAGCGCACGGTACAGGACCTTCCTGTGCAACTCCCTGAGGAGGGCCGAACGGTCCTCCATGAGGACGATGTCGCTGAATCCTGAGAGGATGGCAGAGTGTGCGAAGGGTGATGGGGTGCCTGTGTAGGCGATGACATCGACCTTCATCGTTCCAGCATCGATCAGGTCCAGGACGTACTTGGCGTTCTTGATGTCCATATCGTCCTCGAGGACCTCCCTGTAGGTCTCCTCTATCACGGGGACATTGTCCATGTCGCCCAGCATCTCCAGCAGATAGGTGGAGCGGATCTGCTGCCTGTTGACGGAGATGGGGCGCCCCATGTAGTTCCTGAGGATCATGAAGCTGCGGGCGGCGGTGTGCCTGAACCTGAGCTTGAATATCTCGGAGTCCTTGATCGACTTCCTGAGCACGGCGTCCAGCTCCCTGGCCTTGATGAGACCGGGGATGAGGGACAGGTCGAACTTCCTGGGGCATCCGAGCATGAAGCTGTCATCCGATATCGTGACGGAGACATTGGCCCCGATCATGCCGGACATCCTGTAGGCGTAGGCACGGGAGAGTGCGTCGTTGACCCTGCGTCCGAATGGGAAGTGGAAGACCAGCTTCTGGTTCCCGGACGGGTCGATGTACTCCTCCACTGCGAGCCTGTCGCAGTCGGGGATGAAACCCGCCACAACCTCCTGCTCCCTGAAATAGGACAGCATGCTCCTGGCGGATCCCTTGTCCACATCGAACTCCTGGGAGATCCCATCGATGGCCTCTTCGTCGGGGAGCTTGATCCTCTCGGACATCTCCTTCCTGAACTGGGCGATGTCCATGGACAGGTCGAAGCTCCTGGGAAGCATCTCCCCGGCCCAGGACGGAACGGTGGGCTTCCTCCCGTTGGCCTCCTTGACATATGCCGTCATCCCCTTGGAACGGACGAACTCGAACGACCTCCCTCCAAGGACGAAGACATCTCTGGGGGAAAGCCTCTCCACGAACTTCTCGGAGAGCTCACCGGCCGTGGTCCCGTGGTTGGTCACCACACGGTAGTTGGCCTCCTCGGGGATGGTACCCAGGTTCATGAAGTAGATCATACGGGACCCCTTCTTCCTGCCGAACTGCCTCTCGTCCGTGTCGTACCATATCTTGGAGTAGACACCCTCGAAATCGTCCTTCGATCCGAGATAGCGGAGGACCTCGGTGAAGCTCTCCTCCGGCAGGTTGCGATAACAGTAGGAACCCTTGACGAGCCTGTACGCCTCGTCCACGTCCCATCTGTTGTCCAGACTCATTCCGACGACGGTCTGTGACAGGACGTCGAGACAGTTCTCGGGGATACCCACGCGGTCGATATCCCCGCGGTGGGCGGCACGACACATCACGGCGCATTCCACCAGGTCGTCGGGGTCGAAGACCAGGAGCCTCCCCTTCGCGACCTTTCCGAAACTGTGTCCGCTGCGACCGATTCTCTGCAGACCCTTGGCGACGGACTTGGGGGATCCGATCTGACAGACCAGGTCCACCGAACCGATGTCGATACCGAGCTCGAGGGATGTGGATGACACCACGCATTTGATCTCCCCGCGCTTGAGACGCTCCTCCACGTCGAGTCTGATCTCCTTTCCCAGGGAGCTGTGGTGGACCTCGATGTTGTCCAGTCCGCGCTCCTTCAGCTTGTAGACGACGCTCTCGGCACCGGAACGGGTGTTGGTGAAGACCAGGGTGGTTTCGTGCTGGTCGATGAGCTCCTTCAGTGTGTCGTACATCATCGAGTTGACGATGTCCGAGGAAAGTGTGGTCATGTCATCGGTGGGACAGATCACCTTCAGGTCCAACTGCTTCTTCGACCCGGACTCTATGAGTGCGACGTCACGGGGGGTACCGTCAGGATTGCAACCCACGAGGTAGCCTGCGATGGCGTCTATGGGTGCGAGTGTGGCGGACAGACCTATGCGGACGAAATCGTTCTCGCAGTGGTTCCTGAGACGCTCCAATGTGAGCGATAGGAAGGCACCCCTCTTCGAGTCGCATATGTCATGGATCTCATCCAGGATGACCCACTCGACCCTCTTGAACGCCTCTCTGAACTTGGGGGCGGCCAGGATGAGGGCGAGACTCTCCGGGGTGGTGATGAGGATGTGTGGAGGATGGCGGACCATCTTCTGCCTCTCGTTCTGGGGGGTGTCCCCGGAACGGACGGCGACCCTGATGTCGGGGATGTCCATGCCGTTCTGGGCGGCCACCTCGCGCATCTCCGCGAGGGGTGTGTTGAGATTGCGGTTGACGTCGTTGGCCAACGCCTTGAGGGGCGAGACATAGATGCAGTACACGCGCTCCTCGAGGGTCCCTTCCCGTGAATAGCGTGTGAGCTCGTTGATGATGCTGGTGAAGGCAGTGAGCGTCTTACCCGATCCCGTCGGAGACGAGACCAGAACATTGCGCCTCTGGTGGATGACTGGGATGGCCTTGGCCTGTGGGATGGTGAGGTCATCGAACCTCTCGTTGAACCAGGTGGAGATAAGGGGCTCCATCATACCCATCACCTCATCCTTGGTGTACGTCTTGTCTACCTTCTCGATCATCGGGACCACAATCATTGAGTCCATGAAGGGCATCAATAAAAGAGTTTGCGAAGGAGGATGATGAAATGGGCCTCCTCAACCCGTATCACGACAAGGGACGGTGGGAACGGAACGTCCGAAACAACATCTAGACAGGTTTTATACGGTGAATGAGTTGCAATAGGTATGAGATACGGACCGCTGGCGACCATCTTAGTTCTGGCCCTGATATCGTGCCCGATCGTACTTCTCGACTCGGTCGCGGCCGAAGGGGATGTGCCGGTGGAACCCGTGGAACCTACGGACATCACGATCCGCGGTTTCGTCGGAGACGTGTCCACAGAGGGAAACGTTCCGTTGAACGGCGTGTTGGTCCAACTGCTCGATTCCGAACGCAGGATCATCGGCACGTGCGTTACCGGCGAGAAGGACCTTGATGACGGGGAGTTCAGATTCACATATCCCGATGGGAAGGGAACATACCTGTCGTTCTCCATAGAGGGATACACCGCACGTACATGGCCAATCACCATGACCATGGTCGAGAACAACCTCCTGTCGTTCTCCATAGATGGGTTGACCCCCGACAAGGAGGGCTGCTACGACCTCACCAGCTCCATGACGGAGGGATCTTTCGTGGCGATGAGGATGACGTCCGCCCACATCATGGGCTACGTCCGCGATGACAAGGGCAATCCACTGAACGGAGCGAACGTCACGGTCAGGTCGTCCGATGATAGGATCGTCACCGGAACAACCGACTCGAGCGGATATTTCGAGATCTCATGCTACTACGGAACCTACACCGTGCAGGTGTCCTGCAACGGATTCGAGAGCTCCCAGCCCTCCACCGTCAGCACGACGGACCCCGCCCTCACCATCGTCATGAAGGAGAAGGTCCACACCATGCTCTGGGGATTGGACACGGCTCACACGATGGAACTCATAGGCATCCTGATGGTGGCCCTCTCGTTCATCATCGTCTCGCTGATCTACCGCAGGTCCAAGTCCGAGGACTCGGAGATCGTCTTCATCAACGATCTGGATGACGATGACGACAAGGTCAACAATCCCTGACCAGAGACTTCCTGACGTCCTCGTAGAGACTGTTGCCGTCGGCATCCATGGCCACGATGAGCGGACCGAACTTCTGGGTGTCGAACCTCCACATGGCCTCGGCCATGCCAAGGTCCAGCCATTCGCATCCCTTGCAGTTGCAGAGTCCCTCGGCCAGAAGGATGGCCGCACCGCCGGTAGCAGCGAGGTAGACGCAGCCGCACCTCTTCATCGCCTCCGCCACCTCGGATGACATGCCTCCCTTTCCGATGATTGCACGGATCCCGAACCTCTCGATCATCTCTGGTTCGAGCTTGTTCATCCTGGCGGATGTCGTGGGTCCGGCGGCGATGACACGCCATGAACCATCGTCCATCTGCTTCATGATGGGTCCGCAGTGGAAGAGGGCGGAACCGCGGATGTCCTCCGGAACCCCCTTACCCTCTGAATCGTACTCGAGGGCGCGGATGTGCATCTCGTCACGTCCGGTGATGACGGGGCCGCTGAGGAATATGGTCTCACCGAGCTTCAGGGACCTGACGTCGGCCTCGCTGAGGGGTGTGTTGAGGACCTTCAGAATTCCACCCCCTGTGCGTACTCGACACCGGTGTCGGTGATCCTCGCGGATGCGCGGCGGGTAGCCCAGCATCCTATATTGACCGCTACGGGCAGACTGGCGGTATGACAGCATGCCTTCCTGATCCTGACACCCAGGACGGTCGTGGAGCCTCCGAGCCCCATGGGACCGAGTCCGGAGCCGTTCAATGAGACGAAAAGGTCCTCCTCCATCTTCCTGAGGACCGGGTCGGGATTCTCGACATCGAGGGGAATGAGCAGTGCCTCCTTCGCCATCTCCACACAGACATCCGAGGTTCCGCCGATACCGACCCCCACGATGCTGGGGGGACAGGGGCGTCCGCCCGCATCCAGAACGGCATCCTTGATGAACTTCAGGACACCCTCGACACCATCGGCGGGGTTGAGCATGCCCAGGCGGGTCATGTTCTCCGATCCGGCCCCCTTGGGGAGGACGGTGATCTCGGTGAAGTCGTCATCCGTGGGGATGTAGTGTATTATGGGCATGCCCTGGCCCAGGTTGGAGCCCTGGTTCTCGCGGGTCAGAGGGTCGACGGTGTTGGGCCTGAGGGGGATCTCGCGGGTCGCCCTCTCCACACCCTTCTCGATGAGCTTGGCTATTCCGGAATCGAACCTGCCACGGACATAGAACACGGGGATCCCAGTGTCCTGACACATGGGCCTTCCGATGTGCTCGGCCTTCTTCACGTTGTCCATGATGGCCCCGAGCTGCGTGTATGCGATCTCGTTGGTCTCCCATCCGGCGGCCGCTTCCAGGGCCCACCCTATGTCTTCGGGGAGCTTGGTGTTAGCCAGGCGGAGGAGGTTCACTACGATGTCGTCCACGGGCTCGGGCAGTTTGATCATGGACCCGTGATGGTCACCCGATTATAAACATGATATCGGAGACGTCACGGCACTATGTAGAGCACATCATCTATGGTGACGACCGGCACGGTGTCCCCCGCCTCGTATCCCTCAGGGACCCTGAGGTCAACCGTGGAGTAGTTGTCGGGATGCAGAACCTGGATCTCGTCACCCATACGGTTGATGACGGTGGCCTCCTTCAGGTCAGATGCCTTCTCGAAGAGCTTCAGATCCGGCATGTCCGCCTTCCTGACGGCCCTCTCCCTGAAGTTGATCAGGTCCACCACGCGTCCACCGGAACCGGAGACACGGGTGAGCTTGCAGTACCTGCCCTCGGATATGACCACATCACCCACATGGTAATCGGGAAGACGGACCAGATAGGTGAGGCGGTACATGTCCTGACCGTCTGTGGTCTGACCGACGAGCTTCGGCGACTCCTTGGTCTCGGCACAGTAATGGTCCGAGAGCTCCCTTGCAAGGGACTTCCCCAGGGACATGGATGACAGGTAAACGTCCACCCCTCCGGTGACGAGCTCCATCTTGGTGATGAAGAGGGACCTGTTGGTGACGGCCTGCCTGGCAACTGAGTTCTCGACCATGGCCAGGGTCTCCTCCCTGAGTTCGGGACTGAGTTCCTTGTTACCGGTCCTGATCTGCAGGATGGCCTCATAGTAGCTGCCGAGCTGCCTGGAGCAACGTCTGCACACGTTGTTCTTGATACGGACGATGGTGGATGCATCGTCTTCAGCCTCGTATCCCATGATGTTGCAGAAGGAGTGTATGTTGACCACGTACACATACGGGTCCTGACAGTCCACGTCCATGGAGATGGATTCGACCTGCACGTCCCTGATGGCGCAAAGGGCATCGGCGGCGGCGTCCTGTACGGCGACGGCCAGGTCCTTCTTCACCCATCTGTCCCCGAAGTTGAACTCGCCGCAGTTCGTGCAGACCTTCAGGTCCACATGGTGCGGAAGGGACGTGAGCTTGCGGCCGTCGAGCCAGCAGTCGATGCAGAGTCCGTCCAGGGACTCCTCGCAGTCGCATCCGCACTTGACGCAGAAGTTCACATGATCACGACCTGGGCATGCTTCACGCCGCCTATGTCAATCACGTTCTCGGGGGACACGTGCCCCTCCTCGATGGCTATGGAGACGACCTCCTCTCCGACGAGGTTCATTATAGTGACGGATTTCATGCGCTCCACGAACGCCTCCCTCCCGATGACCTCGCCGTTGTAGAAGTTCTCACTCACGGTGAGAACGGCCTTACCTCCCCTGAACGTCCTGCCCAGAAGGTCCTCGTCACAGGCTGCGAGTATCCTCTCATCGCCCTTGGTGTGTATCCTGACATACATGTGATCACGTCCTCTTGTAGATCCCCGACGGGGACCTGTAGATCTCCCCTCCGTCGCTGAGGGTCTTCACCGCACGGGTGACATCGGTCTCGGACAGACCCTGCGACGATCCGTGCTGTATCAGCTCTTCTATGGACAGTCCCTCGTCCCCGTACTGGAACAGGAGATCGCGGACCACGTCGAGCCTGTTGCGGTCCTTCGAACTTATACCGCTGGCGATCTTGTCGATGTCGAATCCACCGTCATCGTTTCCGGCGATCCTCCTCAGGTAGAACTCCACGAGGTCCACGGCACGGTTGGCGTCCACATCCGTGACCTTGTCGCTGAGCCTCATCCTGGCGGATGCCTCGGACAGACGCACGAACGCCTCCAACTGACGTGCGGTGATCGGGACGGAGTTCCCGCCGTTCCCCATCTGCCTGATCCTGAGGTAGCTGGTCTCGATGATCTTGGCCGCCTCGTCGGTCATGACCGGGAACAGGCGCTTGGAGTACGCCACGTACTTCCTGAGTATCTCCACATCGTAGACCGGCTTGATGTTGCTGGTCCTCTCCATGATACCCTTGATGTCGACGCCTTTGATCTCGGTCCCCTCTGGGATCATCCTGGCCTGACCGCGCTGATGAGCGCTGAGGATGTGCTCCGAGATCGCCGTGTCCTTCTTCTTCTCGGGCTTGTCGGTGAGGACGAAGATCATGTCGAAACGGGACATGAGGGCCGGGGGCAGGTCGATCTGGTCGGCGATGGAGGTGTCCTCCTCGAACCTTCCGTACTTGGGGTTGGCTGCGGCGAGCATGGAGCATCTGCACTGGAGCGTGGCGGTGATACCCGCTTTCGCCACGGAGATCCTCTGGGATTCCATGGCCTCGTGCAGGGACGAACGGTCCTGGTCGGTCATCTTGTCCAACTCATCGATGCATGCCAGTCCCTTGTCCGCGAGGACCAGTGCTCCGGCCTCCAGTGTCCATCTTCCGTCACCGAAGTCGTCCCTGACGGCCGCGGCGGTGAGACCCGCGGCGGATGCGGACTTTCCGGATGCGTAGATGCCTCTCGGCGCGAGTCTGCTCATGTACCTGAGCAGCTGCGACTTCGCCACTCCGGGGTCTCCGATCAGGAGGATGTGCATGTCTCCCCTCATGACGGTACCGTCATCCATCTCCTTGTGACAGCCTCCGAACAGCTGCAGGGCGATGGCCCCCTTGATCTCCTCCAATCCGAAAAGTGACGGGGAGATCGACTTGACGATGTTGTCGTAGAGGTTAGGGTCGGCGGCCATCTCCAGGATCCTCTCCTCGTCCTCCTCGGTGATCTGGATCTCGTCGTACTCGTGCTGCTCGAACTCCACGGAGATGACGTCCAGGAATGTGTCGAAGACCGTGGACTTGTCCCTGTCGCTCTTCTCCGCGGAACGGAGGATACCGTTCAGTGTGATGCGGTTACCTGCGGTGACCTCTCCGGCGATGTCGTCCTCCACGTATCCGGTGAGCCTCTCGGGCTGGGCACCTCCCCTGAGTCCCTCGGGACTCTCCTGGATCTCGATCTTCTGTGTGTCGATGTAGATGGACTCCTTGTCGTCCAATGTGAAACGGGTGGCACCCTTGTTGCAGCTCCCGTCGGGATTCGAACACATCATGGGCTCCCTGAGGATCATGCCGGGCTGCTCCACCCACATCTCGGAGTGGCAGCGGTCGCATCTGAAGAGTGCGTGGGTCATACGGGGCTTGACGGTGGTGACCTTCCTGGCGAGACCCTCGACCGCGAGGAGCTTCCCGAGATGGTCGGCCCTGAGGTTCCTGATCTCGACCTTGGCATCACGGGGCAGGTTGAACAGCCTGACGTTGATCGCATCCCCGGGACGGTTGATGTTTGGGACCAGGGACATGACGGTCTTCCTGGCGATGTCCATGCATTTGTCCGGATTGTCGAGGACATACATGGCGAAGTCCACGTTGTAGGCGTTGACATCGGCGTAATCGACGGTCACGCTCTTCTTCTGGGGATAGTTGTCCGCGATGTCGGAGATCATGATGCGGTAGTTGTCCTTGGAGAACACATCAAACCACGCGGCCTGTATCTCGTTATCCTGGAAACTGACGGTCATTGCACGGGCCCCCTCTTGGAGCGGCATTCGTCATCCACCCACCAGATCCATCCTCCGCGGTCCATGGATATCTGCCCCTTGACGAGCCCCTCGCTGCGGAGTTTGGTCAAGGTCTTCGCCAGATCGTCCGGGCATCTGTAGTTGAAGAGATGGTCCAGCCTCTCGCTGGCCTCCCTGGTCGTGAGCCTGTCGTCACCTAATGATTCCCATATCATGGGAACAAGGTCGTCTCCCATCGTTTACTCCCCCGTTCAATGTGATTCAAGATGTTTCATCCCCGGCATCCCCGGGTTCTGGATCCTTGTGGCTCCCCTGAGAGACCACGGATTCGATGTACTCGTTCTGTATGCGGACCACCTCCGTGCTGTCCTTGGCACGGGCATAGTCATCGAGCATGGCACCGTTCAGCCTCATGAACTCTGGTGCCCAGTTGAAGCGTCCGAGGAACTGCTCCGCCTGCTCCCTCTCACCGAGGATCCACAGGGCGGCCATGACGGCCTCGGCACTGTTCAGCTCCATGGGCCTCCCCCAGTTTATCGGATTGGATGCGAGAAGATAGGGGAGGGCACGCTCCTCCACCTTCTTCAGGCGGGGGAACTCGTCTATGTTGGTCCATGTCAGGTCCATGACGACCAGTCCCTTGCGGGCGTGGACGATGTCCGCAGGGGACATCGCACGGTCGGAGAAGGGTGACAGCACGATTGAACCCTTCGGTATGGCACCGAGGGTCTTGGCCTCCTTTCCCAGACCGAACTTGAGCATGCGCTTGGCGGTGCACTTCTTCGGGTCGCATTGACACTTGTCGTAGATGATGACGGGGATCATGCGGATACCATGGAGAGGAGCTTCTCGGGATCCCTCAGGTTCTCCTTCACCCAGTCCCTGACCTGCTCCATGACGGCGACGTACTCGTGGTAAAGTTCGAGGTCGTCGGTGGCGGTGAACTCGGACCTCATCCTCATGGGGGCGAGCATCTGCTTGCCCTGCCAGGGGGTCTTGGTCGCCCATTCGTCGAAGGTGGCCTTCTCCATGTACACGACGACATCGTAATCCTCATCCTCGCGGAGGTAGTCCCTGTCCTTGAAATCCTTGGAGACCTGCCTCCTGAGGTCCTCTCCGCATTGGTACATGCTGGAGATCATCTCGCAATCGATGATGTCCTTCTCGGGTCCGGCGCTGTATGCCTCGTACTTATCGGGATACAGCTGGTTCGTGAAATGCTCCGCTATCTGAGAGACGTAGTCGTTCTTCTGCTCGACGAAGAGCACACGCACCTTCTTCCCTTTCTTGAACATGAATAACCACCAAAAGCTAATGGTGTATCATCCGCGGTAGATAAGGGTTGTCGGTCATATCCCGACCATCGGTCGATAGGCCCCGAAGGGGCCTCGGAGTCGGATACGGGTGAATCGACAACTATTTCACTTCGGGAAGGGTCCGGAACATGCCACGGTGATGATTCGTTTTTCGTGCTGATCACTGATGATAGACGGGCGAGCTGAGTGGCCTATTCTTCTAATTCCGTTGATTGTCGTAGTTCTCTTCGACAAATCGTAAATAACGTTGCCATAATCCACTCGACATGCCCACATTGCAGATCGCATTGGACCTCATGCAACTGAACAGAAGCATCGTCATCGCCCACGAGGCGGTGGACGGAGGTGCCGACTGGATCGAGGCCGGAACACCCCTCATCAAGAGCGAAGGTGCCGAGGCAGTACGCGCGCTCCGCAGGGAATTCCCCGGGAAGAAGATAATCGCGGATACCAAGACCATGGATGTGGGCGCGTTCGAGGTCGAGATCATGGCCAAGGCCGGTGCGGACATCGTCACCGTCCTGGGGCTTGCCGAGGACTCCACTATCGAGGAGGCCGTGATGGCCGGCAGGAAGTACGGCGCCGAGATCATGGTCGACATGATCAATGTGGAGGACAGGGTCGCCCGTGCCAAAGAGGTGGAGAAGCTCGGAGTATCCTATATCTGCCTCCATATGGGTATCGACACGCAGATGAAGGGTGCCGAACCACCCATAGACGTCCTCAGGAGGATCGTGGAGGCCGTGTCCATACCCGTGGCCGTTGCAGGCGGTATCACCGCGGAGAATGCGGGACAGTACGTGGAGGCCGGAGCATCCGACGTCATCGTAGGCGGCGCGATAATCAAGACCGAGGACATCAAAGGCGCGGCCGAGAACGTCAAGAAGGCCATGGCCGGTGCGAGGATCGACACGAACCTGGCAAGGAAGTATTCCGAGGAGGACCTGTTCGAGGCGTTCTCCAGGGTCTCGACATGCAACATATCGGATGCATTCCACAAGCAGGGTGTCATGTTCGGCATCATCCCCCAATCACTCCAGCACAGGCAGAGGATGGTCGGTCGTGCGCTCACGGTCCAGACATCCAACGGCGATTGGGCCAAACCCGTTGAGGCCATCGACAGGGCATCCGATGGGGATGTTCTCGTGGTGGACGTGGGAGGCGCACCCGTCGCGGTATGGGGCGAGCTCGCCACATGTTCGGCGATAGGGAAGGGCGTCAGGGGGATCGTCATCGACGGTGCCATCAGGGACATCGACGACATAAGGGAGCTGAAGTTCCCCGCGTTCTCCAGGACTGTGGCCCCGTGTGCGGGTGAACCCAAAGGATACGGCGGTATCGGGATAGAGGTCATCGTCGGAGGACAGAGGGTCAGGACCGGGGATTGGATCGTCGGAGACGAATCCGGAATCATCGTGATCCCCAAGGAGATGGCCGTGGAGGTTGCCAACCGTGCACTCGATGTTCACGAGAGGGAGAACCGCACCCGCGAGGAGATCAAAAGAGGCTCCACCCTGTCCAAGGTCAACGAACTGGCCAAATGGGAACCCGTGAAGTGACCTTTTATACGCTTCTCACCACCGGAAAAGAACCGTGATGTCGGATACGGGTGATCGAAGGGGATCAGGAACGTACCCTCTCGAGGAGCATCCCATCCACATCCACAGGCTCGGATGATCTCGCCACGGAGAGCGCATGCTGCAGCTTCTCCTCCGTCTCGGCATAGACGGTCAGGATGACATCCCCTTTGGAGATCTTGGCACCCCTCTTCCTGTGTACGACCACCCCTGCACCGTGATCCGAAGGTGCACCCGCCGCCTTCGCCACAGCGACGACCGCCTTGTTGGATATCGATGTGACGAAACCGGACCTGTCCGAGACTATCTCGGACATGAATCCGCCGAGAGGGATGTCATCAGAGGAGATCTGTAATGAACCGCCCTGGGCCGATACGATCTCCCTGAACTTCTCCAGTGCACGTCCCGATGAGAGGATCTCACGTGCCCTCGCCGCACCTGCGGGGATGCCGACCATCTCCAGGATCATACCTGCGCAGACACAGGCCTTGTCCGCCACATCCGTGTGGACATCACCCTTCTCCAGGGTCTCGATGCACTCCCTCGCCTCCAATGCGGGACCGACCGCATGGCCGAGTGGCTGATCGGCATAGGTGACGGCACACTCCACGTTGATCCCAAGCAACTCGCCGAGGTCCATGAGGTCACGCGCATATGTGTTGGCCATATCTATAGTCGGGACCTTCGTACCGGCACCCATCGGGATGTCCATGACAAGATCGGTGCATCCGGCCGCGAGCTTCTTGCTGATGATGGAGGCCAGCATCTGCGGGCGAGGATCGATGCCCAGCGGTCTCTGGACCGTTATGAACGCATCTCCTGCGGGAGCGATGTCCGTCGCACCCGTCCATGAGAAGACCCCTCCCACGGAATCGGTGATGGATGCGACCTCATCGGAATCCAGATCGACACGGCAGAAGGTCTCGACGAAATCAGCGGTTCCTGACGGGCTGCTGATGGCCCTGGATGACAGCTTCGGTATCAGGAGGCCCTCGGAGGCCACTATGGAGACGACGATCGGTGTGATCTTGTTCCCTGGGACGCCGCCGAAGCTGTGGAAATCGAAGACCCTCCTCTCACCGAAATCCAACTGTCTCCCTGTCGAGGCCATCACCCTGGCGTAGGAGGCGATCTCATCGATCCCCATCCCCCTGATGTAGAGTGCGGTCAGCCATGAGGAAACTTCCAGCCTGGAGAGCCTTCCGCCCATCACATCCGAAACGAGCTCCCTGAGCTGCTCCTCGGACAACTCCTTCCCATCCATCTTCTCACGGATGGTCCTGACGGAATCCGGACCGGTCGAGGATGTGACGTCGACACGGTCCCCCGGTTGGGTCGAGCATGCCCTGAGAACCTTGTCCGTGAGAAAGACATGTCCCCTGTCGACCAAGGTCCTGGAAACATTCACTATGGCCACGAACGGACGTCCGCCGCTCACCCTGACGCGATCACCGTCTCCCACACCCATGAGGGTGCAGTCCTCCGCGTGGAGTAGTACTGTGGGTTCGGGCAGGTCGATGTCGTATCTGTCGGCGATGAGTTCCATGTGAAGCTCCGATCGGGTGAATGTCGGATGTGTTGAAGTACCCGATGGATGGAGAATACATATCCCCCGGATGGACACCGGGGGTTTTGGGTTTGGGTTCACTCCCAGGGGAGCTTGTTGAGTTCCTGGTCGAGCTTCCTGAGCCTCTCGACACGGTCCTCGGTGGAGGGGTGTGTGCGGAAGAGGTTGACGAGTACGGAACACTTCTTCTTCCCGAAGGGGTTGGAGATCCACATGTTGGCGCAGGACGGGTTGTCGTAGTTGTTCGTCCTTGCGCTGCATCCTCCCTCGAGCTTCAGGAGCGCGTTGGCCAGTGCCATGGGCTTGCCTGTGAGCCTCGCACCGGATTCATCGGCGAGGAACTCACGGTTCCTGGAGACACCGAGCTGCACGAGCATGGCCGCGATGGGGAGTAGGATGTCGGCGAGTATTGCGATCGCGAATCCGGCACCGTTGTTCTCGTCGTCGCTGCTGCTGAACATGGATGCCCAGACCGCCATCCTGGTGACGTATGCGACAAGGGATGCCATGGTGGATGCCACGGACATGACGAGGATGTCCCTGTTCTTCACATGGGAGAGCTCGTGTGCCATCACGCCCTCCAGCTCCTCATCGTTCAGCAGGTTGAGGATCTGCTCTGTCGCAACGACGGCCGCGTTCTTGGGATTGCGTCCGGTCGCGAAGGCGTTGGGCATGGGCATGCTGGAGATACCAACCTCGGGCATGGGCAGTCCCGCCTTGTTGGCGAGATTCTCGACGATATCGTAGAGCCTGGGCGCCTGGTCGCGCGTGACGATACGGACCTTGTTGGCACGGAGCGCCATGCTCTTGGAACAGTAGTATGAGTAGACATTGAACAGCACCGAGACCGCGAGCATTATCACGAGCCCCATCCACATGTTTTGGAACAGGTAGCCCACGAGCATGCCGATCAAGACAAGGAGACCGGTCATGGCTGCGAACATCGCCGCCGTACGAAGGCGCCATTGCATCATAATATCACCGTGTGTTTGTCCTCGTATATAAAATAATGCTATTAATATTATAGGTCCTGTGATTGACCGACATACATGTCCTTGACACCCTTGAGGCCCAGATGGACACGGAGGTTGGTCATACCGGAAAGTCCGGTGCAGTGGTTGAGGTACAGGTCGGTGACACCTTCCTGCTCGAACGTCTTCGCATAGGACTCCGCTACGGGTTTCTTCTTCTTTTCCAGCAGGACCGAGCCGTAGAACGCACGGACCTGTCTGTTGAACCTCCTGGTGACCATATCTATGACCTCGGCGGGACCCTGGACCCCGCGACCGCTCACGATCGTCAGGTGGTTACCCTCTACGACGAGGAAGGCCTCGGAATAGCCGTCATCGTAGACGATGGACGGTGTGACGGTGACCCCGGGGACGATGTCCATCCAACCCTCGAGATCATGGAGGACGGCCTTGTCCTTGTTCTCATCCGAGATGCCGACGCTCCTGGAGAACATGCCGGGTTTTCCGCCGTAGAGTCCCGCGGGACAGTAGACGTCCACAGGGGATGTCCTGGCGCCCAGCAATGCATCGAGGGCCCTGCAGTTGTCGGGATGGGATTGGGAGACGACCACCGCATCGATGGAGTCGGGTGAGACCCCCAGATACTCCAGGTTGTGGAGGAGGTACTTGTTCCTGAGTCCGGTGTCGAAGAGCACCCTCTTCCCGCCGATGTCTATGAGGAACGATGTCCCCTTGGCACCGATGAAGCTAGTGTTCTCGAGTGCACCCTCGTCGTATACGCATGTGATCCTGGCTTCCATTTCAATCCCTCAGCGCTTGTAGAGTGAATCGGGGATGTCCCTGCATATCCTGTGTATGCTCTCCTCGGGGACCTGCCCGTTGGCGACCCACGCGGCCACCTTCTTGGGCACGGTGTTGACGGACATTATCGCACCCGGCTTCTCGGGATCGTCGATGTAGTCCGTCTCGATCATGAACCTGTCCGTACCCTTGGACAGGGCCTCCTTCAGATTGGATTTGGATGCGGGTATGGACGGCATGACGCCGTGCGTCTCCTCATCCGTCACCCACGGGGGAGAGGAATGCTTGACCACGAGTCCGCGGTCCAATCCGGCCTCATCGGCGAGTTCCGCGAGGGACCTGTCCGTGTCCGCCTCGGATTCACAGTGGATGATCACGGGAACGTCGTTCTCCCTGGCGAGCTCCATGCCGTGGAGAAGGACCCTGTTGGATGCATCCCATATCTCCTGCGGTACCGGGAAGTGGGGCCTTCCGATCTCCCCGATGGCCACCGCCCTGCCTTCGGCCACATCCCTGGCGGCATCGTCCATGCCCTTCATCATCATCTCCTCGGCCCTCTCGAGACCGTATGCCTCGGCCAAGGGGATCATCAGGACCGGATACGGTCCGACGGCGATGTTGATCTCCAGGTCCGTGCACTCCCTGGCCTTCTCGGCGAGGGAGTAGGTGATCTCATAGGAACGGGCGAAATCCTCCCCCTTGGAGATCCGGACCTCCTTGTACGGGAGGGTGACCAATGTCAATCCGGTCCCGCCCGCAGCCTGGAACTCCCTGAGTGCATCGACATTGCGTCCGGATGGACTCATGTGGATGTGGTTGTCGTAGACGGGAACCTTCTCGCTCATGGTCCCGAAGGAGAAACGCTCACCTATATTAGGTGAATCATCAATCCAACGAAACGATGGATTCGAACCAGCGTTTCCTCTTCAAGGCGTTCCGTCGGTACTACAAGACCAACCATCCGATAATGCCCGACAGGTTCACCCGCAGGGAGTTCGGATTCATGTTCTTCGACAAGAACTACGTCCAGAGGCACATGGGATTCGGAAGGCCCGAGGAACTTGACAGGTTCATGTACGGACAGGTCCCCTCGCACAGCTACTACTCCACATCCTACTACCGCAGACCCAACGCACCCACGATGGACGAGAAGGACTGGATGGGTGCGGAGCTGATCTTCGACCTGGACGCGGACCATCTGGACGGAGCCAAGGAGATGACCTATGCGGAGATGCTCGTGCAGATCCGTGGTGAGATGATGAATCTGGTGGACTCGTTCCTGTTGGGTGACCTGGGATTCTCGGAGGACCAGGTTCACATCACCTTCTCCGGCGGAAGGGGATACCACGCACACGTGAGGACCCCCGATGTAATGGGACTCGGAACCCATGAGAGGAGGGAGCTTGTGGACTACATCACCTGCTCCGGACTGAACATAGACTGGGTCTTCCCGTACAACAAGGTTGCCACATCCAAGGTCGCCATTGGAAACGGGACGAGGACCAACGTGGCCAAGGACCGCATGATACCTCCTCCGGATGCGGGCGGATGGAAGCTCAGGATGAGGAACGGGCTCATCGACGTCGTCGAGGACTTCTGCACCAGGGATGTGAAGGACATACGCAAGGAGTATCCCAGCATCAAGGGCAGCGACAAGCAGTCGGTGGTGAAGGCCCAGGAGGAGCTCGCCAGGAACAGGGCGTTCATGTTCGAGAAGAACACCATGGCGGTGGTGTCCCAGACCACACAGAACATGCTGGTGAAGATCATGAAGGAGGATGTGGCGTACCGTCTCTCCGGAGAGGTCGACGAACCGGTTACGGCGGACATCAAGAGACTCATCCGTCTCCCAGGATCGGTCCACGGGAAGAGCGGACTCAGGGTGACCCCGATCACGAGACAGGAGCTCACCGACTTCGATCCCCTGCAGATGGCCGTCCCCGATGTCTACACCGACGATCCAGTGAAGATCACCATGAGGAGAGATTCGGAGCTCGACATGAAGGGGGAGCACATTGTCCTGAAGGGAGAGACCGAGGTGCCCGAGTTCGCGGCAGTGTTCCTTGTCGGAAGGAAGATGGCGGATGTCGGATGGGCCTCCGAGGCCACCGAACAGAAGAAGCTGTTCTGATGTCCGGATGATGGTGTTTTCAGAGGTCTGGCACATGTGTTCCGGACCATCGTCGAAATTGCCCCTTTCCCCAATTATATAATAAAAAAGTACCAAAGCCTTTATTAATGCCCTGCAGTTCAAGGAATCAAGGTAATTAAAATGAAAGCATTCCGCGTAACCGGATCCTATTTTGACCCCAGGCAGAAACAGCAGCCCTTCTCCGTCGAGATGGCGGCAGAGGACGAGGCGGCAGTGAAAGAGAAGGCACTGTCCACCATCGGAAGCAAGCACAAACTCAAGAGATGGCAGATCAGCATCACCGACGTCACCGAGCTCGCTGCTGACCAGGTCACGAACCACGTCGTGAAATACCAGATCGGTGAGTGAACTTGGAAGACAACGAGCTCCGTCAGGCCATCGCCGCGATGGAATCATACAAGGAGAGGGTCGAGGCCCTGAGCCGCCAGGTGCAGGTCCTCCGCGTCTCCCTCGAAGAGGTCACCATGTCCTCCGATGCCCTCAAGGCGTTCAAGAACGCCAAGGAAGGCGATGAGATCATGGTCCCTGTCGGTGCCTCGTCTTTCATCACCGTCAAGGTGACCTCCAACAGGAACGTCGTCGTCGGGATCGGGAGCAACATCTCCGTCGAAAAGGACATCGACGACGCGATCGGCTACATGGACGCCAACAACGCCGAGATCGCAGAGGCGCTGAAGAAGTCCGCCGAGACCCTCAACGAGGCACAGCAGGCCCTGACGACCATCTCCAACGCAGTCCAGCAGGAGTACGTCAACAGGCAGCAGGCCGCACAGGGAATCCAGTGAGGGGGTCGTGGGGATGTTCGAGTCGCTCAAATCCAAGATGAAGAACCTCTTCTCCAGGGCGAACAAGAACCTGGATGAGGAGAAGATCTACAAGGACGAGCCCAAGGTCGAACCCACCCCCGCACCCATCACGGAGAAACCCGAAACCACTTCCGAACCCGCTCCCTCCGCGGAGCCGGCAGTTGTCCCCGAGCCCAAGGTCGAACCCGTCAGGGAGGAACCCAAGGTCGAGGAGCCGGTGAAGGAGGAACCCAAACTCTCCAGGAAGGAACTCCTCAAACTGAAGAAGCAGGAGAAGAAAGAGGCCAAAGAGGCCAAGCGCTCCGCCAATCATGAGGAAACATCATCCGCACCCGTGTCGGAATCCTCTGGAAAGAAGATCAAGGAGGATCCCTTGGACGAGATCCTCGACGAACTCGAGATCATCCTTCTTGAGGCGGATGTTGCCTACCCCGTGGTCGAGGAGATCAAGGCGGGGGTCAGGGAGAACCTCGTCGGCAAGAAATACGACCGCTCGTACAGCCTCGAGGAGGTCGTCGAGCTTGCGGTCAAGGATGCCGTCAGGAACGTCCTGAAGATCAATGAGTTCGACTTCGACCAATGGGTCGAGGGGAGGGACAGACCGACGGTCATCATGTTCGTCGGTATCAACGGTACCGGCAAGACCACTGCCATCGCTAAGATCGCCAACCGTCTGCAGAAGGAGGGGAAGACCGTGGTCATGGCGGCATGCGACACGTTCAGAGCCGGAGCTATCGAGCAGCTCACCTTCCACTCCGAGAAGCTCGGATGCAAGATCGTCAAGCAGGAGCACGATGCGGACCCCGCAGCGGTGGCATATGATGCGATCGAACATGCGAAATCCAAGAGGAAGGACATCGTCCTCATCGATACGGCAGGACGCATGCAGACGAACAACAACCTCATCGAGGAGATGAAGAAGATCGTCAGGGTCTCCAAACCTGACCTCAAGGTGTTCGTCGGCGATTCCCTCGCTGGGAACGATGCGATCGAGCAGGCCAAGGTCTTCGATGCGGCCATCGGTGTGGATGCGGTCATCCTCACGAAGATCGACACCGATGCCAAGGGAGGAGCGGCACTGTCCATCGCCCACACGATCGGAAAGCCCATAGCATTCGTCTGCAACGGTCAGGAATACGATGACATCGTCAAGTTCAACACCGAGTGGATGATCGACAGGATGTTCTCCGACGAGTGATCGGACCTTCCATCTCCGTTTTGAAAAGACATCATCTGTGTCATAACTAAGGCCCCCGAAGGGGCCGTTTTGAAGATCAGCCCTTGAGGCACATGTTGTAATAGACGGTTGCGAAGACCTTCGCATCCAACAGGATGTTGTCCAGCTCCACATACTCGTTAGGAGCATGGAGTGTGCCTCCGCCGCACTGCCAGACGTACGCGTCGAATCCTTTCTCCCTGAAGAAGTTGGCACAGGTACCTCCTCCGACACCGACCGCCTTGGGCCTTCCCCCTGTGATGGATTCCACCGCATCGGATAGGTTGCGGAACGCCTCCGTATCCGTGGACGAGGGTTTACCGGAGATGTGACGCTGGATCTCGGAGACGGTGATCTTCGCACCGGTCGACCTTGAATGGGCCTCGGCGATCTCCTCGGCAAGGGCGACGACATCATCGATGCTGTACTTCGGGATGACACGGATATCCATGGCGAACTCATCGTATCCGGGAATGGTGTTGACGTTCTCGACGGTGGCAGGCCTCATGGTAGGTTCGAATGTGGATACGGGTGGAAGGAAGACATCATCCTTGTCCGGGAAACGCTCCGCAAAGGATTCCATCAGATCCATCAGGAGAACGGTGGAGACACGGTAGGCATTGATCCCCAGTTCAGGCGTGGAACCGTGTGTGGTCTTCCCCTCGATGGAGAACCTCAACCACACCAGGTTCTTCTCGGACACCTCGATCATGGAACCTTTTGGTGAGCCCCAATCCGGAACAAATATGACATCATCCTTCGAGAAGTAGCCATGGTCCAGGAGGTACTCGATACCATAGGTGCTGGCGGTCTCCTCGTCTGCAACGTATGCGACACCGATGGACATCCCCTCGAGCTCCGATGAATCGAAGAACCTGGATGCGAACATCGACGAGATGACGGATTGACCGTTGTCCTCCGTACCCCTTCCATAGATCTTCCCGTCCTTGAACACAGGATCGTAGGGAGGAGTGTCCCAAAGCTCGGGATCGCCTGCGGGGACGACATCGATGTGCGCGACGACCCAGACGGTACCTGGTTTCCTTCCGATCTTCCTGGCAAGGATGTTGGACCTCATGACGGTGGGATCGGTACCATCGGGGACATCCACCCTCTGGACGGAATCGAAACCTTGGATCTTCGTCATCAAGTAATCCGCCTTGCGGGATTCACCGTCTCCGCCGTTGACGGGTGATAAAGCAGGGATGCGGATCATCCCGATCATCGTGTCCACGATATCCTCTTTGGAACCTTCTATGAGTGACAGGATCTCATCGAGTGTCTTCATGTGTGGTGAATCCGACATCGGATTCAAAAATTATGCAGTGGAAAAGGTTTGGGAAAACGTTTATTTGACTGTTTATCAGCAGCGGCGGATGATGGTGGTGACCGCGTTTCCTCCACCGAGGCAGAGTGTGGCGCATCCGACGTCCTTGTTCCTGTCCTGCAGGGCGTAGAGCAGGGTGGTGAGGACACGTGCTCCGGAACATCCGATGGGGTGACCGAGTGCGACGGCTCCTCCGTTGACGTTGAAGATCTCATCGGGGACGTTGAGCTCCTTCTTGACGGCGCAGGATGCGGATGCGAAGGCCTCGTTGTGCTCGAAGAGGTCGATGTCATCGATGGTCATGCCTGCCTTCTTGAGGACGTGCTGGGTTGCGGGGATGGGAGCCTCCATGATGTACTCGGGCTTCACTCCGCGCTCTCCGTATGCCTCGATGGTAGCGAGGGGCTTGAGTCCGTGCTCCTCTGCCCACTTCCTGGATGCCACGACGAGGGATGAGGCACCGTCGCTGAGCTGGGATGAGTTTCCTGCGGTGACGATTCCATCCTTCTTGAAGACGGGCTTGAGCTTTCCGAGGGTCTCCATGCTGGAATCCTCCCTCACTCCCTCATCGGTGTCGAAGATGATGTCACCCTTCTTGGAGGGGATGGTGACGGGAAGGATCTCCTTCTTGAACTTGCCTGCCTTGATAGCGGCGGCAGCCTTCTGATGGGACTCCACGGAGAGCTGGTCGGCATCCTCCCTTGTGACGTTGAACCTCTCTGCGACGATCTCACCGGTGAATCCCATGTGCTGGTTGTTGAAGATGTCCCAGAGACCGTCATGGACCATCGAATCGACCATGGTATGGTCGTTCATCTTGTATCCCCACCTGGCTCCGTTCAGGAGGTAGGGTGCAGCGGACATGTTCTCCATTCCTCCGACTGCGAGGACGTTGTACTCCCCGGCCTTGATGGCGTCGGCTGCGAGCATGGCTGCCTTCATTCCGGATCCGCAGACGGCGTTGACTGTGAATGAACCGATCTCCACGGGAAGTCCGGCACCGATCGCGGCCTGTCTCGCAGGGTTCTGTCCGAGTCCGGCACCGATGACGTTACCCATGATGCACTCCTCGATATCCGTGGGCTGGAGACCTGCCCTGTTGACAGCCTCCTTCACGACCATGGCACCGAGGTCCGTCGCCTTGATGCCTGCGAGTGTCTTGCCGTATTTTCCGATGGGTGTCCTTACTGCGCTGAGAATCACTACTTCATCCATTGGATATCCCTTCGGCTCGAGATTAAGACCTCTATATAAAAGACTGTCGTTTATAAACTACGACTATTGACGAACTCCACAGGCTGCTCCAAACCCATCCTCTTGAGGGGTTTCGAAAGATGTCTGCGGGCTGCGGTAGGAGGTTCGTACCATCCGGGGACGATCTGCCTCGGAACCTTCACAGATATGGGATTGGAAGACCTGGTGTGGCATTTCTTGCACTTGAAACCCTCGCCCTTCCCTATGGACTTCATGGTCCTGGAGCATATCGGACATATCGGATTGGAGATCTTCCTGTATTCATCCACTGTAGAGATAACATGTATCTTCTCTATGTTCAGAGTACGTGGCAGGTCCCTGAGTTCTCCGAAGACCTCGACCACATCACCTGGGACAAGCCAATCCAATGTGTAGCGGAACTCCTTCGAGGGTTCGTATGCCGCACATGTGACGGTACCATGACGGGTGCTGATGTCGATCAACACATGACCGCCCTCGATGTGACGCGGATTCGACACCACGGTTCCGGTGATGGAATATGACTGATTGGGGATCAGTTTATGGGCATTGCGGATTATATGGTCGTCCGTACCCTGATTCGTCAGGAATATCACCCATCTCTCGATAGGTTCAGTGGAGATCTTCGAAGATGCCTCGACGAGATCGGATTCCACATCACCGCGGAGACCGTACATCACGGGACATGGAGTGGCCGGAACCATCGCGACCTTCTCCATCCTATCCTCCCAGCTGTTGAATGTGGTCGGATAGTTATGCTCCACGTCACGGATGGTGGTGGGTTCGAATATGCGAGGGGTCCCCCATCTATCGGAAGGCCTGTATGTGAGGAGCTCGAATGTGCTGTCGCGGGGCCTCCAGGCCATACCGCAGGTGCAACCGATGAGACCCCTTCCACAGCCGATCTCGAATGTGGTCCCTCCGATGCGTTCGATCTCCGGATCCACATCCCCGCGTGAGAGGATGGTCCTCACACCTTTCCAGTAGAAGGATTGGGAAGGTTTCGATCTTGATATCAGAAGACCTGGATCCGAATCATCCTCATGATGTTCCTCTATGTGCGGTATGATCCTGTCTCTCATCATCACAGGATCGGGTTCGAAGGAAGTGCATCTATCATAACAGAACACATCCTTGTCACCGATCCTTCCGATGAATCTCTTGGGACCGACACCTTTTCCGAACCTCATCACCAGGGACCCGTTTCCACGGGTCTTCCAAGGAACTGCCGGATTAAGGCGGACCAGACGGGGATTTCCGATGAGATCGAGATCGTCCATGAACTCTCTGATGATCTCGGTGGCAAGGAATGTGGTACAGTTGCCCTTCATCGAATCCGTATCGTCCACCGCAACGAACATGAATCGGTAATTCTCGAATGGACGATAAAAAACTGTGCAGATGAAGCATCGGAGATCACATCGGGAATCGTCGAAACAGACGAGGTCCGAAACGAAGAATATGCTGCCATCATCAGAAAAATCGCCGGCGATCCCGTAATAACCCAATTCCACAGGTTCGGTACGGGAGAAGCATTTGATGGACGACCCATCCGATGTGTCGATATAGAACGTGTATCCACTGGAACTCCCCCTGATATCATGGACGATCCCAGTGTGATCGTAATCCATCATACTCTCATCCGAGAACACGAGGAACAGACCGGCCAATACAACGACGGCCATACCCAATGTGATGTACTTGTTGATCGAAATCACCGATCATGATGTCAAAAAAGAAGAGAGTATAAAGGACAGGGGTTGCGGTCACTCTTGCAAACCCCCCCACCCCTCCATTTCCACTGGAACTCTGGAAAGGGTGTATGC
>JBJEIK010000273.1:0-5026 GCA_051876975.1 Candidatus Methanomethylophilaceae archaeon | reverse complement strand
ATCCACGTTAACTGTGCAATGTCAGCAGACGGAAAGCTCGCGGGAGAGGACCGCACCCAGATCAGGATCTCCTCGGACGAGGACAAGACCAGGGTCAAGAACCTCCGCAAGAAGTACGACGCGATCATGGTCGGCGTCGGAACGATCGTGGCCGACGACCCGCATCTCACCATCAAGGACGGGGACTACGACACCAACCCCATACGCATCGTCCTGGACCCCCATGGCAGGACACCCGATGAGGCCCAGGTCCTCGACGAGAGGGCCCCCACCGTCATGGTGACCCTCGAGGACTGCGATGCCGAATGGGACTGCGAGGAGATCATCAGGGCCGGAAAGGACACCATCGACCTGGAGAAGGTGATGGGGGACCTGGCAGAGGAGATCGGGATCGAGAGCATCCTCGTCGAGGGAGGCGGAAGGACCATCGCATCGCTGTTCAGGGCGAAGATGGTTGACCGCTACTCCGTGTTCGTGGGCGGACTCATAATCGGCGGAGCCGGTGCACCCACACCCTGCGACGGTGACGGATGGGTGGCAGAGAACGGGATAAAGCTGGAGCTGAAGGACTTCGAGGTCCTCGGGAACGGCGCCCTCCTGACCTTCGAACCCAGATACGAGTGAGTGGACTCAGTTCTTGTTGTCCAGGACCTTCACCGAAGGCTCCATCACGAAGCGGTAGTAGTTGAACTCGGATCCGAAGACCTCGTTGCTGACCACATCGTATGTTTTGCCCGTGGCATCCTCGAGGACCTTGCAGAAGAACCCGGATGCATACTTACCGAGTGATTTCTCGGAACCCTCCGTGAACGGCATATCGTCCTTGATGATGATCGTCAGGGGCTTGAGCGAATAGACGCTGGCATCCCCGAGTCCCATGCGCCTGTAGTAATCCCTCGCATTGGACACCGTGTCCTCGATGCTGGAACCGGTCAGCGACCCTCCGAGGGCCATGGCGTGGATCCTTCCGAGGATGTGGGCCATGGGTCCGATGGACAGTCCCATACCGTCGAATCCGAGGAATATGAAACGCAGAATGGCATCACGCATCTTCTCCGGGTCGTTGGCGAAATCACTCAGCGCCTTGATGGCGAGGTTCATGGAATCGTCCGACGGGGGCTTGGAGTGGGCAAGCATGATGGACACCAGGGAATAGATCTTTCTCCTGCTATCCTCCGGATCGTCATGTGCCGAGATCAGACCGTCCGCGACCATCTTGTCCAGATGAACCGAGAGTGTCGACTGGGCCTTGCCCATGATGCGGGAGAGCTCCGTGAGGGACAGGTTCCTGTCCTTGAGCTCGGAAAGGATACGACGTCTCACATCGTTCGATACCTGCACCAGCCCGTTCTTGGTATAATACAACTCGAAATCTGTGAGTGGTCCGTCGTTCAAAGTTATCAGACGTGATATGGGCTGACCAAATAAAAAGGCGATGTACGAAATCATGTACAAACCTCAAAAAACAGGAACTTTGTCAACAATATTCATAATGTACATCGTGCATGATTGGCGCCTCACCCCCATCGAACCTCGCACGTGCGTACGCACATATTATAACAGGCTCGTCGATGGACCGTTTATAAGGTGCAGCAGATGAGAGCCACAATCGACGGAGAGAGATGCGACATCAGAGCGGTATGGTTCCAGGATGGAAAGGTCCGTATGATCGACCAGAGGGAACTTCCCGCCAGGATAGTCCTGGTGGACTTCGACAACTATCTGGACATCGCGGAGGCGATCCGCAACATGACCACACGCGGAGCCCCGTCGATAGGTGCAACCGCCGCATACGCCATGTGCATGGCGGCCCTGAAGGGATGCGACCTCGACAAGGCGGCCAAGGACATAAAGGCAGCAAGGCCCACGGCAAACGACCTGTTCTACGCCGTCGACCACATGTACTCCAAACTGAAGGAGGGAGCAGACCCCGTGGATGCCGCAAATGGTTACGCACAGATGATGGTCGACAAGTGCACCCTCATCGGCGAGTACGGAGCGGAGCTCATCAAGGACGGCATGAAGCTCATGACCCACTGCAACGCCGGAGCGTTGGCCACGGTCGATGTTGGAACCGCGTTGGCACCCATGAGGAAGGCCTGGGACCAGGGCAAGAGGTTCTTCGTGTACGCATCCGAGACCAGGCCCCGTCTCCAGGGGATGCAGCTCACCGCATGGGAGCTCAACCAGGAGGGGATCGACCACGCGATCATCCCCGACGGCGCATCCGCGTACTACATGGCACAGGGTGTCGACATGATCATCACCGGAGCCGACAGGATAGCCGCGAACGGGGACTTCGCCAACAAGATCGGTACCTTCGACAAGGCCATCGTGGCGAAGCACTTCGGCATCCCGTTCTACGTAGCGGCACCCATCTCCACATTCGACTTCTCCACGAAGACCGGGAAAGACATCGTCATAGAGCAGAGGTCCGAGGAGGAGGTCACCATGGTCAAGGACATCAGGATCGCACCTGTGGGGTCCAAGGCCCTCAACCCCGCCTTCGATGTCACACCCGCTGAGTTCGTCACCGGATTCATCACGGAGAAGGGCATCCTGACCCCCGATGAGATCCACAAGGTGATGCAGTGAACGAGAGATATGCCAGGGAGAAGCTGGCATCCGTCTGCAAGATGCTCTACGACAGACAGCTCACCGTCTCCGCGGGAGGCAACATGAGCGTCAGGATCGGGGATTCCGAGGTTCTCATAACACCCTCGGGAAGGAACAAGGGACTCCTCCAGCCCGAGGACATGGTACTCATCGGGACCGACGGATCAGTCCTCTCCGATGGGAAACCCTCGATCGAGCACAGGTTCCACCTCGCACTCTACAACGCCAACCCCGACACGGGAGCGGTGGTCCACTGCCACCCCCTGCACTGCACCACCCTGGCCGTCAGGAACGAGCCCATCAAGTGCAACATCACCCCCGAGGGAGTTCTTCTCCTGGGCTCCGTCCCCATGATCGGCTACTTCACACCCGGCTCCCAGGAACTGGTGGATGCGGTCGCCGAGCACTCCGATGCGAAGGCGATGCTCATGGCCAGGCACGGTGCCCTCACACAGGGACGCACCCTGGAAGAGGCCTACAACAGGATGGAGGAGCTGGAGTTCCAGGCCAGACTGCAACTGCTCGTCGGCGATGTGGATGACCTCCCCGCGGACGAGATCGAGAAACTGTCGAGGATGTGATTATGGCAATAATCGTGACGAAATGGTTCGGTGTGTTCCTCTGCGACGAGAAATCGGGGAAGATAATCGAGAAGAGGCTCATGCCCCACGACGCACAGGCTGTGGCGGAGAAGCTCGCCGCGGTCCAGAGGGGCTCCATCCTCGACGAGGAGAGGGAATTAGCATCCCTCGTCGAAGGGAAGGTGGCGGTATCCGACCGCAGACAGTCCGAGCTCGGTAAACCCGAACTGTTCGACTCTTCGTTCATCACCCCTCAGAAATACGGCTATGACGACGCATTCATGCACGAGGTCATGATGGGTCTCGGGAAGCTCAGAACGTCCGAGCCCGTTCCCAGGGACAGGAACCTTGTGCAGGCCATAAGGAACCTGGACGACCAGATCGCGACGATCAACCTGTACAACGAACGCCTCCACGAGTGGTACGGGATGCACTTCCCCGAACTCGCCGACTACGCCCACGACGAGAAGTATGCCGACCTGATCGCCAGATACGGTGATAGGGAGGGGATAGTCGAGGAACTGGGGATCGAGATCGAGTCCATCGGATCGGAGTTCGACCCCGACGACATGCGTGCGGTCCAGGACCTGGCCGACACCCTCTACCGCCTGTACGACGACAGGGCACGTACGGAGGAGTACATCCAGGGGATCGTCGAGGCCACCTGCCCCAACATGTGCGCCATGCTGGGAGGACCCCTGGCGGCGAGGATGATCTCCCTCGCAGGAGGATTGGAGAGACTCTCCACACTCCCGTCATCAACCGTCCAGCTCCTCGGAGCGGAGAAGGCCATGTTCAGGCATCTCAGGTCCGGGAAGAAGGGACCCAAGCACGGAGTCATCTACCAGCACCCCGACATCCACAGGGCACCCTACTGGCAGAGGGGGAACATCGCACGCGCACTGGCAGGAAAAGTCCTGATAGCGGCGAAGATCGACCAGTACCACGGAGAGTTCCGCGGGGATACCCTCAACGACGAGTTCAAGAAGAGGGTCGAGGACATCAAGAGAAGGTATCCTGATCCCCCGAAGAAGCCCCAGAAGAACAACAAGGGCAAAGGGAAGCCGAAGAACAGGAAGGGCGGGAAAGGTCCGAAGAGGATCTAAACCATTTAAAATACAAAGAAGTATTTTCAGATATCATGTCTGCCAACATCTATCAGATTTCAGACCTGAAGAGGATCGTGATCGATCTTCTGAACAAGTCTCAAGAAGACGAGGTTTTCGAACTCAAAGAGATGAAGAACCAGGTGGACAAGAACGAACTCGGAAAGTACTTCTCAGCCTTATCCAACGAAGCATCATTGAAGGGAACAGACTGTGCATGGATGCTCCTAGGGGTAAAGGATAATCACGATATCGTGGGCACTTCCGCTCTTCCGAACATAAAAACCCGCAATGAACTCAAAAAGGATCTGGCAGACCAGATAACCAATAGGATAACCTATACCGAAATCTACGAGTTGACATTGAATGGGAAAAGGGTGATCGCACTCCAGATCCCATCCTCGCCAGGAACTGTTGTCACATACAAAGGAATAGCTTATGGCAGAGAGGGAGAAAGTCTGTCTGCTCTCAATCTCGATAAAATCAACCGCATCCAACATCTGGGGAACGACTGGTCACATTGGCTTAACGATGTAAGCATAGACGACCTTGACTCAGAAGCAATTGCTTACATGAGGGAGAAGCACTATCAGAAGAATCCGGATTCTGCAGATTTTATGAGGAACTGCACTGACAGCGAGTTCCTGACTCATATAAACCTGATGTACAATGGTAGACTAACCAATGCCGCAGTCCTACTTCTGGGAAAATCGACGATTGGAC
>JBJEIK010000272.1:0-5049 GCA_051876975.1 Candidatus Methanomethylophilaceae archaeon | reverse complement strand
AGCACCCTGAATGGACACGAGGGGGAGCTCATGGACGCGGTGAAGGAGACGGGTGTCGGCATCGTGTACTACAATCCGCTCCACTTCAGGAACGTGGACCCTTCGAGGATGATGCGCATGGGGATATCGGGATCGGAGAGGGTGGAGGATGCCCTCGTGAGGGAAGGTCGCTCCAGGGGACTGGACATCAGGCACGTTTTTAAGCCGTGACCTTCACAATTACATCTGTTGCGAATTATAAAACAGATAACTTCAAATAGAAGTTCTAAACTATTGTCACCTAGATAAAGCAAGGTGAAAACCTATGTACGGTTCTGGAAATCAGCCTGTCATCGTGCTCAAAGAGGGCACCGAGAGAAGCAAAGACAAGGAAGCACAGTTCAACAACATCTCCGCGGCAAAGGCCGTCGCAGATGCAGTCAGGTCCACACTCGGACCCAAGGGAATGGACAAGATGCTCGTCAACACCATCGGGGACGTCGTCATCACCAACGACGGAGTCACCATCCTGAAGGAGATCGACGTCCAGCACCCCGCCGCCAAGATGGTCGTCGAGGTCGCCAAGACCCAGGACACCGAGTGCGGAGACGGAACCACATCCTCCGTCGTCATCGCCGGAGAGCTGCTCAAACAGTCCGAGGAGCTCATCAACGCAAACGTCCACCCCACCGTCATCACCAACGGATACAAGATGGCAGCCGAGAAGGCAGTCGAGGTCCTCAACGAGATCGCCGTCGACGCCAAGGACGACAATATCCTCAAGCAGGTCGCAGCCACCGCCCTCACCGGAAAATCCGTCGGAGAGGAGGAGGACGCCCTGGCAGACATCGTCGTCAAGGCATGCAAATCCGTCGAGGAGAACGGAGTCGTCGACACCAAGAACATCCGCATCGAGAAGAAGGTCGGAGGAGTCATCGGAGAGACATACCTGGTTCAGGGAGTCGTCATCGACAAGGAGAAGGTCCACTCCAGGATGCCCACCCACATCGAGAACGCCAAGATCGCACTGTTCTCCTGCCCCCTCGAGGTCAAGAAGACAGAGTTCGACGCACAGATCCAGATCACCGACCCCACCTCCATGTCCTCATTCCTGAGCCAGGAGGAGCAGAGCCTGAAGGACATGGTCGAGAAGATCAAGTCCGTCGGAGCAACCGCAGTCTTCTGCCAGAAGGGAGTCGACGAGCTCGTCCAGCACTACCTCGCAAAGAACGGAATCCTCGGATACAGGAGGCTCAAGCAGTCCGACCTCGAGGCCATCGCGAAAGCAACCGGAGCAACCGTCGTCGGAAACGTCATGGAGCTCACCGAGGCAGACCTGGGAACCGCAGGCGCCATCGACGAGAAACAGGTCGGAGAGGACGGAATGGCATTCATCACCGGATGCAAGAACCCCAAGGCGATCACCATCTTCGCCCGCGGAGGAACCGAGCACGTGCTCGAAGAGGTCGAGAGGGCCCTGATCGACGCCATCCGTGTCGTCGGAGTCGCCATCGAGGACGGAAAGGTCGTTGCAGGTGCAGGAGCACCCGAGATCGAGCTCGAGCTCAGGCTCATGGACTACGCATCCTCCGTCGGAGGAAGGGAGCAGCTCGCCATCGAGAAGTTCGCCAAGGCAATGGAGATCATCCCCTGGACACTCTCCGAGAACGCCGGAATCGACCCCATCGACAGCATCATCAAGCTGAAGAACGCCCACGAGAAGAAGAACGCCGACGGAAAGTACTTCGGAATCGACCTCGACTCCGGAGAGGCCGTCAACATGCTCGCCAAGAACGTCGTCGAACCCCTCAGGGTGAAGGTCCAGGCCATCAACTCCGCTGAGGAGGTCGCCAACATGATCCTCAGGATCGACGATGTCATCTCCTCCCGCAGGGCACCCCCCACACCTCCCCAGGGAGCAGGCGCACCCGGAATGATGTGATAACGGTCACAAAGGGATACGAAACCCGACAAACCCCTTTCCAAACTCCTTTCTTTTTATATTCTCTGTCAATCACCCGTCCATGACTTCCAGTAAGACCCATAGGAACGTAGTCCACACCACCACGGACCTGAACCCCACCAGACCCTCTGACCAGAAGAAGGCATACAAACTGTTCCTGGAGACCGAGAGGAACATCAAGAACGATATGTTCCTCGCCATGATGTTCATGAACCTGAGGAAAAAGGAGGCGCAGGAGGATGCGTTCAGGGTGTTCGAAACAGGAGTGGAGAAGGACATCGCGGAGGCCTATGCCCTGGTCGGACAATGCTACCTGGACGGGATCGGAGTGAGACCCGACATCGGAAAGGCACTGGAGTATTTCGAGATCGCCGCCGACAAAGGAGTACCTGATGCCGCATTCTGCGTCGGAAACGAGTACATGAGAGGAAGGAACGTGGAACCGGATTACGGGAAGGCGCTGAAGTACTTCCTCATGGCATCGAAGGGCGGAGACCCGAGGGGAAGCAACGGAGCTGGGATACTGTATCTGTGCGGCAAGGGAACCGAGAAGGACTTCAAGAAGGCCAAGATGTTCTTCAGGAAGGCGGTGGCAAAGGGACACCCTACAGCACATCAGAATCTGAAGATCATGGAGGAATCCGGTGAGGACTACGACTACTGGCCGGAATTCCAGGCCGCCTTCGCCAGGTCCCGCTGAACCCTTTTTATACAGAACACGCCAATCCGCTCTCGGGATGGATGCATGCGTGCAGCACTTTACGCCAGGGTATCCACCGAGGATCAGGCGAAGGAGGGATTCTCCCTCGACGCGCAGATCAAGAGGATGGAGGCCTATTGCAGGGTCCGCGGTTGGGATGTCGCGGGCACGTACAGAGATGAGGGATGTTCGGGTCGTACCAACGACCGTCCCGAGTACAACAGGATGATGGATGAGTCCGACCAATGGGATATCCTGCTGGTCATGAAGATGGACCGTATCCACAGGAACAGTGTGAACTTCGCCCTGATGATGGACGACCTTCGCGAGAAGGGCAAGGAGTTCAACTCCATGCAGGACAAGTTCGACACCACCACCGCCATGGGGCGCTTCGTGATGGATATCATGCAGCGTATCGCCCAGCTGGAAAGCGAACAAATCGGTGAGAGGGTCAGGATCGGAATGGAGTACAAGGCCCAGAACGGAACCGGGAACCTCGGATCGGGACATCCGTACGGATACGTCTACAGCAAGGGAAGGCTGGAGGTTGTCACAGACGAGGCCCACACGGTCAGGGCGATCTACAACATGTACACCCGCGGATCCACCATGGATGACATCGCATCGTTCCTGAACAAGGCCGAGATACCTGCGAAGAAGGGCGGACAGTGGAACAAGCAGTCGGTCTGCAACATACTCCACAACCCGATATACACGGGATACCAGAGATGGGACGGGATCCTCCGCAAGGGGGAGCAGGAACCGATCATCGATATCGAGACCTTCGAGAGGATCAACGGTCCGCTTCCGATCGAATGATCCCATGCGTGCGGCAATCTATGTAAGGGTCTCGACCGAGGAACAGGCGGCCGAGGGATACTCCATCGACGCCCAGAAGATGATCCTCGAGGACTACTGCATAGCAGAAGGATGGGACGTTGTATCCGTCTATGAAGACGATGGATACTCCGGAAGGAACACCAAGCGTCCGGCCTACCGCAGGATGATGGCCGAGATAGACTCCTGGGATGTGATAGTGGTCATCAAGATGGACCGTATCCACAGGAACAGCCGCAACTTCATGAACATGATGGAGGAACTGAGCTCCAAGAACAAGATGTTCGTGTCCTCTTCGGAGGCGTTGGACACCTCGAACGCATTGGGAAGGTTCGTGGTGGACATGATCCAACGCATAGCCCAGCTTGAGAGCGAACAGATCGGTGAGAGGACCTATGTGGGCATGAGGGAGAAGGCGGAGACCCTGGAGGAATCCGAATCATACAAGAGGACCATGGGGTTCACCCCTCCCTTCGGATACAGGATCACTGACGGTGCCCTGGAGGCTGATCAGGATGAGTTCCCGATAGTGTCCGATATCTTCGAATCCTATCTTTCCGGAATGTCCATGGATGCGATCTGCTATGATCTGAACAGATCGGGGAACCTTACCAGGAAGGGCAATCCATGGAACAAATACAATCTCAGGAACATCCTCCACAACCCGATCTACGCCGGCTACATGAGGTGGGAGGAA
Source organism: Candidatus Methanomethylophilaceae archaeon (assembly GCA_051876975.1). Classification (GTDB taxonomy): domain Archaea; phylum Thermoplasmatota; class Thermoplasmata; order Methanomassiliicoccales; family Methanomethylophilaceae; genus Methanoprimaticola. The sequence continues at coordinate 873 of JBJEIK010000272.1, read as the reverse complement.
CTCCTGATAAAACACGAAGCGGAGACCGTTCTGACCCCTGAGAAATACAATCAGGTACAGGAGATGATGGCCTCCAAGGTGAGGGATCCATCCAAACGTAATCCCAAACTATTACCTGTTCTGGATGATTTCTGATACATCGTACCTATCTTTTTATTTAAAGATTTGCATAAAAATACATCCAATCGGGACGCTGCTCCGACATCTGGCCATCAAAACATGGATGGATGGATGGTGATAACCATCAAGAAAGTGGTTGGACGTTTGATTTAAATACTTAGAAAACGAAACATGACTCAGTCGAAAGACAAAAGGAGGAAAACAAATGACTGACGAATGTAAAGCCCCGCTTGACCCGACCGCATTCGGTCTGTTCTTCGTGGCGCTTGTCTCGCTTCCCATTGCCATCGCAGGCATCCTGGGATTCATGGAGATAAGCAACGATATCGGGCTCTATCTCGGAAAGCTGGCAATTATCTGCTCATTCTTCATTGCGTGTGCAGCTCTCGGTGCCTACAAGGCTGGAAGCAACTTCGGATTCATCGTGTTCGGCCTCGTTGCCGCAGGAGTTTACTTCTCTGGTGCAGCCGGAGGAGACCTCTACATCAACGTCACCCTGGGAATCATCTACCTGGTCGCCCTGATCTGGTCCTACCACCTTGGTAACCCCAAGACCCTGACCATCATCCTGCTGACCACTGCCTTGATCTTCCTGTTCGGTGGACTTGGAAATCTCGGCGGAGACTACTGGGGACTCCTGCAAGGAATCGCCGCACTGGCCAACTTCGTGCTGACCCTGTACCTGGCATTCGCCCTTGCAGACGAGCACCTTCCCTGCTACTGATCCTCAAAGGATCGGGAACAAGGAAAAAC
>JBJEIK010000271.1:0-5126 GCA_051876975.1 Candidatus Methanomethylophilaceae archaeon | reverse complement strand
CTTCATGCATCTGGGATTGGTCCAGAGTATTATAGTTCTGATAGAGGCGGATATGGGTGATATCGCGAATGAAAACAGGAGGTTTCAAGAAGTGAACGGAATCCGGGACCTCCTGATCGGGTTCTTGAGATGCCATTATATACCAAAACCGCATGGGGTGGAATCACGGAGATCAGGTTCCGCCTGTTGGGTGGGATACTGCCGTGGAGGGATTTACTCCCTCAGGCCGTACGGGGTCGAGAGACGAACGTGCGGGGTTTGAACTTCTACATGATTGCTTAATAGCAATGCTTATATACTATTCTTGATTACGCAGTTCCGTTAGTGCCCGATATCGGGCATTGCGAGGTATTAAAATGGTTACCGTCTACGATGTTCCTGCTGAGCAGCTCATTCTCAGGACGGCCCAGAAACTCAAGGAGAACCCCAACATCGTTCCCCCTGAGTGGGCAGAGTTCGTGAAGACCGGCAGGCACACAGAGAGAGCTCCTTCACAGGACGACTGGTGGTACACTAGGTGCGCCGCCATCATGAGAAAGATCTACGTCAAGGGACCCATGGGAACCTCCAGGCTCGCCGCCGAGTACGGTGGATACGCCGACAAGGGATCCATGCCCAACAGGGCCGTCAAGGGAAGCCGCAACATCGCAAGGAAATGCATGATGCAGCTCGAGGCAGCCGGGTATCTGGTCTCCAAGGACAAGGAAGGCCGTGCAATCAGCCCCGCGGGACAGTCCCTCCTGGACAACACCGCGAAAGAGGTCTACGACGAGATGAAGGCCTGAAGGAGGAATCAGCATGGACGATCCCGAATTGGCAGCGCTCAGACAGAAGAGGATGGCGGAACTCCAGCAGCAGGCCCAACAGCAGGCTGTACAGGAGGAGAAGGCCAAACAGTTTGAGATGCAGAAACAGTCGGTTCTCAGGCAGATCCTTACGCCTGAGGCGAGGGACAGGCTTGCAAACATCAAGCTCGCCAACCCGCAGATGGCCGACAGTGTCGAGATGCAGCTCATCCAGCTCGCTCAGAGCGGAAGGCTGCAGGGAGTCATAGATGACGCCATGCTGAGGAACATCCTTGCGCAGATCACCCCTCAGAAGAGGGAGATCACCATACAGAGGAGATAATCATGTCAAGCACAAAGGCCCCGGCAATGAAAGCCAGGTTGAACAAGAAGGTCAAGCAGAACCGCCGTGTTCCCGCCTGGGTTATGATCAGAACGAACAGGCAGTTCCTCCGCCACCCCAAGAGAAGGTCGTGGCGCATGAGCAAACTTAAGGAGTGATTCCAATGGCAGATGAAATCGAGAGAATCATCGTCATCCCCCTCAGGAAGACCAAGCAGGCCCCCCGCACCAGGAGGTCCAACCGCGCAGTCAAAGAGGTCAGGGAGAACATCATGAGGCACATGAAGGTCGACGCAGACAACGTCTGGATCGACGCCAGTGTCAATGAGAAGATCTGGGCGAACGGAATCCGCAACCCTCCCAACAAGATCACCGTCAAGGCCGTCAAATTCGATGACGGACTCGTCGAGGTCTCCCTCGCAGAGTGAGTTGGTCGCAATGATGAGACTCTCACGTTACGGTGGAAATCCCAACATAGGTGTGTTCGCGGTGGCAAACGAGAGTTTCGCATTCGTGGCCGGAGATGCCGCTCCCGAGTTCACAAGGGCTCTGGAGTCGGCTCTCGACGTCAAAACCATCATGACGACGGTGGCCGGATCCTTCGTGGTCGGGTCACTCGTCGCCATGAATTCCAATGGCGCCGTCGTCTCCGGACTGGCGGAGCCCCGCGAGCTTGGGACACTGAACGAGTGTCTCCCGTGCATCGCACTGGAGGATCCCCTGAACGCCGCCGGGAACAACATCCTGGTGAACGACAAGGGTGCCATAGTCAACCCCTGCTATGATGAGGCCGTGATCAGGCAGATCTCCGATGCCCTGGGCGTGGAGTGCGTGCCCTCGGCCATCGCAGGGGTCAACACGGTCGGTTCCGCATGCAAGGCCACCAACAAAGGCTGCGTGTGCCATGCCGATGCATCCGACGATGACCTCGCCCTGATACAGGACGTACTCAAGGTGGAGGCCATCAGGACCACGGTCAACCACGGATCGCGTGTCGTGGGTGCAGGGATCATCGCCAACTCGAAGGGAGCGGTCGTCGGTGACGAGACAACACCCATCGAGATGGGTAAGATCGAGGACGGACTCGTGCTCTACTGAGCCGGTCCCCTCGGACAACCTTTACCTTTCCTTATTTTACAAATAAGAATATCAGCGGTCGAAGACCCAACATTCCTTGATGTCCCCGATATCCTCCGGAGATACATCGATCTCGTTGCCGATGTAGTCGACGGCATCCTCGGGTATCATCTGAAGGAAATCATCTATGGTCGACAGCGGAAGAGTGAGACCGCCGACCCTGTAGCTCATGGGGATGATGATGTTAGGATTCACCAGCTCGATGAACCTCCTGACATCCTCCATGCGCATGGTGCAGACCTCTCCCGTGGGAATCAAGAGGAAGTCCACGCCCTTGATCCTGGAGATCACATCCTCATCCGGGATGCAGCCTAGGTCACCGCAGTGACAGACGCTCATGCCGTCCATCTCGAACATGTACATGGTGTTCATACCAAGCTCCGTTCCACCTGAATAATCATGGCATGTGGAGAGTCCCTCGACAGTGAGACCTTTCACATCGAAGATGCCGTTCTGGGCCATTATGTCGGTATGGTTGCCACGGACCGCCCTGACAGCATTGTGGTCGTAATGGTTGTGCGTGATGAGCACGATGTCCGCTGAGACGGATGGGGGCTTGATTCCGATGGAGCGACCGTCATGGGGATCCACGACGACCGTGAGGTCCGAGTCCCCGAACTCGAAACAGGCGTGTCCGTGCCATCTGATGCGCATGCACGGGATATGAAGGGAACCCCATGATAAGCGTTGCCACGGAATGCGCACCTACGCATACCCCGTACGGTTCTTCGCACATTTTATCTATTTAAGGGATTATCTGAACACACATGAAGAGGACACTGGTCCTGGTCGTCGACAGGGACGATGATTTCGGTGTGAAGGGAAAGGTCAACACACCCGTCATAGGCGTACAGAACTGCATCGATGCAGCCACCGCTTTCGGAATCGCCGATCCCGAGGATTCGGACCTGAACGCCCTCTACGCCGCCATAAGCGTGTGCCTGGAGATCCAGGAGGACGGACACGATGCGGATGTCGCCCTCATCTGCGGTGACGAGAAGGTCGGCCACAGATCGGACCTGGCATTGGTCTCCCAGCTGGAGGAGGTCCTGGACAAGGTCGAACCGGACAGCGTCGTCCTGGTGGGTGACGGTGCCGAGGACGAGTACATCTATCCCATCATCTCATCCCGTGCACATGTGGATTCTGTGAAGAAGGTCTACGTCAAGCAGGCACCGGGGCTGGAGGGAACCGTGTACATCCTGTCCAGGATGATGTCCGACCCCGGTAAGAGGAAGAGGTTCCTGGTCCCGCTGGGTATCATCCTCATGCTGATATCGCTCATGTTCATCATCCCGGGAATCCTGGTCTACATGTCCGAGGGGGATGTCTCGACAATTGCGAGCATGTCCGGAAGCCTGACCGTCTTCCTCATAGGATTGCTCCTGGTGATGTACGGATACAACTTCTACGACAAGCTGTCCAGCATGAAGAGGTACATCGTCAACTCCATCGTCCGCAGCAGCACGCGTCTGATCTTCCTCTGCCTGGGTCTCGCCATCATAGGCGTATCCGCCATATGGGTGTATTATGAGGTTGGGGACATGTACATGCCGTCCGACATCGTCACATGGGTATACTGGATATCCGCGATGATATGGCCCATCATCATAGGGGTGGTCATGTACGTCATCGGCAACATGATCGACGGATATCAGTCCACCAAGACCCTGAAGATGAGTCAGATGTTCGGATTCATCGGTCTCGCAAGCATAGGTCTCGTTGCCCTGGGCATCCTCGACCTGATGCAGACCTATATCTCCGCATCATATGAGAGCTCCATGGGGGTCCTGGAGATCATCGTGGGTGTCGTCCTGTCCATTTTCGGCAACTTCGCAAAGGGTAGGCTGAAGGAGGAGAAGGTGGTGACGGCGGATGAGGTTCTCTGACTGGGAACCGCTGTATCTGGAGATCCTCGGGGACTTCGGTTTCGACCGTTCCGGGGACGAGATGAGCGTCCGCATACTGAAGATGGTCACCGTCAACTCGGACCTGATCGACGATGACGAGTTCTCGGAATCGTTCTCACGGGAGGTCACCGTCTTCGGGAATGCACCGTGCCTCGAATCCGACATCGGTTCGAAGGGATGTTCCGGTACACTGGTCGCATCCGGTTCCTCCGTCGGAAGGCTAATCTCCATGGGCATCATGCCCGACATAGTGGTAACCGACCTGGATGGGGACATCGGACCTCAGATCGAGGCCTCCTCACATGGTGCCGTCACCGCCATACACGCACACGGTGACAACGGAGACCTCGTACGCACCTACGCCGGCCTCTTCAAGGGGAAGGTGATCCTGACCACACAATCAACGCCGGAGAACACGGTGTACGATTTCGGAGGTTTCACCGACGGGGACAGGGCCGTGTGCATGGCCGTCCACTTCGGTGCGGACAAGGTCCATCTCAGGGGGTTCGACTATTCCGACCCTATGCCGAAGGACGGATCCGACCCCGAGGTCAAGCTCAGGAAACTGGCATGGGCAGAGAGGATAATCGGTCTCGTCTGCACCCCGGACATGACCGACCGATGACCCAGGATATGATACGGTACCGCGGTTGAACACTCTGAACCCCTTTTATAATAGCTGTGCATCGGGCATCTGGGAGAAAATGAGCACGGCGTATCTTGTACTGCTGATACTGCTTATCCTGTACATCCCGATCTGGATCTGGGTCTGGAGATGTCCGGAGAAGGCCGAGAGGTTCCACCTCGTGAAATACGGTCCCACCATCATGATAAAATCCCAACTCGGGATGAAGACGATGGACCGTCTGGCAAAATATCCCCGCTTCTGGCGTGCCTTCGGTTTCATATCCAAGGTGATCTCGGCCATCCTGCTGTTCCTCATGAAGATCGG
>JBJEIK010000270.1:0-5147 GCA_051876975.1 Candidatus Methanomethylophilaceae archaeon | reverse complement strand
TGATGTACTCCACGTTCACATCGAAACTTCCGTGGACGAAGAGGAAGACATCCTTTCCGAGAGCGAACATCCTGTGGGACTGAGCTAGACTGACATATCCGACCATCAGAACAACGGAAACCACCATGGCGGCAATGACACCAAAACTGATGAGATCGGCGATGAATCCATCATAACCGTTCAACTCCACGAACAGGATCCTGTAAAGGACATACAACATCGGTACGACGATCACTGCCAAGAGAACCTGCCCGATGATCATGGGGACCAATGCCGCACGTGGCTGATGTACCGGTTCCATGCCATCATCACAGAATTCCGGGATGATGTTCCTGAACAGTGCCTCAACCTCCAACCTCCTCTTCAGAGGACACAGGATGGGTATGGCCTCCTCTCCTGCAAGACCTACGACCTCCGCCTCCAAGGTTGCCATACGGAATGCACGGGCAAGGAGTGGCTCACGGATCCTCACGGAATTGACCTTGTTCACCTTAAACGAGCTACGGTAGTTGTTGATCATCCCGCACTCGATGGTGATGGTATCCTCCACGCGATAGATCCTGTAGTTGTAATACTTCAGAATGGATGTGGCTATGGGGATGACCTCTCCCACGAAGAACAGGAACAATGCGGACAAGATACCTCCCGATGAACCGAAGAATATCATCACTATGGCGTAAATCGTCGTAAGAAGACCGAATATGGATGATACAGTGGGCTGAGCCAGAAATCCATGTAGGATGATGTCCAAGTTGGAGATATGGATCGCAGTGGGCACCTGAAGGTCCTCCTGCAATGTGATCTCCTTCTGGAAGATCATGCTGTTGAGTTCATCACGAAGCCTGTCGGCGATCTCCTTCTTCAAGGTGAGTGTGCCTTCTGCGGACTGTGCGTTGACGCTCGAATTCACATTGAACATCAGAACGGCGGTTCCGAACAGATGATTGAGGATATTACGCCTGACATTGACGGATGCAAGCTTGGAGTATTGGATACGATTGACCTTCTTGAATGCTGTATCAACCCTTATCACGATCTCCTCGGATGTGAATGTATATGTGGTCTTCCTCCAGATGTAATAGGAGATCAGGGCAACGATGGCGGCAACGGCCACGAGTATGATGACCACATAACCGATCCACCCTTCCACTTCCATGGCGGAACCCACATTCAGCAAGACCATGAGTCCGATGAACAGACATGCGGAGACCACATTCCTGAGGATGACCGACGGGTGATTCCTGAACACCCTGTCTTCCGTCAATTCAATCCCTCTTCTTCAGCATCTCGATGATCTTGTCGTTGAGCTTGGAAGCGATACCTTCGGCCACGTCCTCTTTGAGATAACTCAGGGATACTGTACCCCCGGCGGTTGTGACCAGAACGTTGGCAAGTCCATAGCGGCGGTTGATGGGGCCTCTGGAGATCTTGACCTGATGTACCCTCTCTATGGGGACCATGTCATGGGTGATGGTTATGATGCCCTGGCGGACCTCGACCTTGTCATCATCCATCCTGTACCTGTAACGTCTGTAGTATACGGACGGCGAAACGATCAGATATATCGCGATCAGCACGAAAATGGCCATAGTGGCAAGCATGCCCACATCAACATATTCCAGGAAGATATCCTCTCTGAAAACGACCACGACCGCTGAGATCAGGGCCACTATGATGAAAGCTATGGCGTTGCGGAGATACATCGCATTCTTGCTGACAGGCTCCAGAACATGATATCCGTCGACCGTCAAACCTTCTTCGTCGACGTCGAAATCCTTATTCATGTCACAGCAACTGATATGTTGGTTAATAAAGTACCGCCGGGCAGAAGAGGCCCGACGGTGTTTGACATGATGTTTACTCGAGGTAGGCGCCGTTCGCACCAGAAGTGACGAGCTTGCGATATTTCTTCTGCACACCGGTGACGGGGCGCTCGATGATTTTGACCTCGGCCATACGCTGCTTGATCTCCTCGTCGGAGAGTCTGACGTTGAGTGTCCTGGCGGGGATGTCGATATCGATGATGTCCCCATCCTTGACGGCCGCGATGGGTCCACCCGCATACGCCTCGGGGGACACGTGTCCGATCGCTCCTCCACGGGATGCACCGGAGAACCTTCCATCGGTGATCAGGGCAACGGACTCTCCGAGTCCCCTCCCCATGATGAGACTTGTGGGGGAGAGCATCTCGGGCATACCGGGGGCACCCTTGGGTCCCTCGTATCTGATGATGACGACATCGCCGGGGACGATGTCTCCGGATGTGATCGCATCGGCAGCATCCTTCTCACACTCGAAGACCCTGGCCCTTCCGCTGAACTTCATCATCTTGGGACTGACGGCGGACTGCTTGATGACCGATCCCTCGGGAGCGATGTTACCTTTGAGCACCGCGATTCCTCCCTCCTTGTGGAAGGGATTGTCCTTGGATCTGAGGACCTCATGGTCCCTGACAACACCTTCTGCAGCGATCTGGGCAGTGGACTTTCCGTTTCCGGTGGGTACATCGATGATACTGTCCTTCAGGATGTTGAGAACCGCAGGGATACCTCCGGCAAGGTCCAGGTCCTTGATGCTGTAGGGTCCACCGGGCCTGAGGCTGGTGATATGGGGTGTGTCCCTGGAGATCCTGTCGAAATCATCGAGGGTCACAGGACATCCGAAGTCCTTGGATATTGCAGGCAGGTGGAGGGCAGTGTTGGTGGACCCTCCGATTGCCATGTCCACGCGGATGGCGTTGAAGAAGGATTCCTTGGTGACGATGTCACGGGGCTTGATGTCCTTCTTGACGAGCTCGACGATCCTCCTTCCGGTCTCCCTTGCAATTGCAAGCTTTCTGTTGTCATCGGCAAGAGCTGTTGCACAACCGGTGAGGCTGAGTCCGAGGGTCTCGGTCAAACATGCCATGGTGTTGGCGGTGAAGAGTCCGGAGCAGCTTCCCTTTCCGGGACAGGCGGCACACTCGATCATCCTGAGCTCGTTCTCATCGATCTTGCCTGCGGAGTACGATCCGACGGCCTCGAAAACGGACTGGAGGTCCAATGACTTCTCACCATGCTTTCCGACCTCCATCGCACCTCCGGTGACGATGAGTCCGGGAACGTTCATCCTTCCCATCGCCATCAGCATTCCGGGAGTTACCTTATCGCAGTTGGAGACACCGACCCATCCGTCGAAGGCGTGTCCCTCGACCATGACCTCGCATGCATCGGAGATGACCTCTCTGGAGATGAGGGAATACCTCATTCCCTTGTGACCCATTGCGATTCCGTCACAGACAGCGGGAACACCGAAGACGAAGGGCTTTCCGCCGGCCTCGATGATACCCTCTTTGACGGCCTCGACGATCTCATTGAGGTGGATGTGTCCGGGAACGACCTCGTTCCAGGAGTTGGCGATCGCGATGAACGGCTTGTCGAAATCCGAATCGTCCAGACCATCCGCCCTGAGGAGACTCCTGGCGGGTGCCTTGTCCAGACCTTTCTTGACTGCATCACTTCTCATGATGGTTACCTGTTGATGCGGTAACTGGAGAGAATATATAACTTTTCAAAAAGGACGAAGAAGGTTGTAGGTTGTTGTGAGGGGGGTGTACCCCCTCGGTTAATGTTCTGGTTTCAGGCGCTGCGGAGCACGATCTCGATGTTGACACCATCGGGAACCTGGATCCTCATGAGCTGCCTGAGGGCACGCTCGTCGGCGTCCAGATCGATGAGTCTCTTGTGGATGCGCATCTCCCAGCGGTCCCAGGTCTCGCTTCCCTCTCCATCGGGGCTCTTCCTGCAGGGAACCTTCAGCTTCTTTGTGGGAAGCGGAACGGGTCCGCGAATGTCGACGCCAGTCCTCTGGGAGATCCCTTTGATCTGAGCGCAGACACTGTCGACCTTTGCAGGATCGGTGCCGCTGAGAGAGATTCTTGCGCGCTGTGACATCGTTTATCCCTTGTGAAAGGAGAAGTAGAGAGGCGTTTATGCCTTCTCGACTTCGATGCACATTCCTGCAGCGACGGTCTGTCCCATGTCACGGATGGCGAACCTTCCGAGAGGGGGGAACTCTTTGGCTGTCTCGATGACCATGGGCTTGGTGGGCTCGAGCTTGACGACTGCTATGTCACCAGTCTTGAGGAAGTCGGGGTGGTCGGCCTTGACCTGTCCGGACTTGGGGTCGATGGTCTTGATCAGCTCAACGAACCTGCAGGCGGTCTGAGTGGTGTGGCAGTGGAACACAGGGGTGTATCCGACTGTGATGACCGAGGGGTGGTTGAGGACGACGATCTGAGCGGTGAAGGTCTTGGCGACGGACGGAGGGTTGTCGACGGGTCCTGCGACATCTCCCCTCTTGACATCGTTCTTTGCGACTCCACGGACGTTGAATCCGACGTTGTCTCCGGGCAGAGCCTGGGGCAGCTGCTCGTGGTGCATCTCGATGGACTTGACCTCTCCGGGAACGTGGGAGGGCTCGAACATGACCTTCATGTTGGGCTTGAGGACTCCGGTCTCGACACGTCCGACAGGAACGGTTCCGATTCCGGTGATGGTGTAGACATCCTGGATGGGCAGCCTGAGGGGCTTCTCGGTGTGCTTCTCGGGAACCTTGAGGTTGTCCAGAGCAGCGATGAGGGTGGGTCCCTTGTACCAGGGGGTGTTGGCGGAGGCGACCTTGATGTTGTCTCCGACGTATGCGGAAACGGGGATGAAGGGGACCTCGTCAGTCTTGACACCGACCATCTTCATGAGTTTGATCATGGCGTCTTTGGCCTCGTTGTACTTGGCCTCGTCGTACTTGACTGCATCCATCTTGTTGATGGCGACGATGATCTGCTTGACACCGAGGGTGGTTGCGAGGAAGACGTGCTCCTTGGTCTGAGCCTGGGGTCCCTCGATAGCGGAACAGGTGATGATAGCGGCATCTGCCTGGGAGGTTCCGGTGATCATGTTCTTGACGAAGTCACGGTGTCCGGGAGCGTCGATGACGGTGAAGTAGTACTTGTCGGTGTAGAACTTCTTGTGTGCGACATCGATGGTAACTCCTCTCTCCCTCTCCTCTTTGAGTCCGTCCATGACCCATGCGAAGTAGAAGGATCCCTTTCCTTTCTCCTCTGCCTCCTTCTTGTATTTCTCGACGATGTGGGGGTCGATTGCACCGGT
>JBJEIK010000269.1:0-5170 GCA_051876975.1 Candidatus Methanomethylophilaceae archaeon | reverse complement strand
ACCGCATCCTCTCTGGAATCCATATCAGAGGACAGATACTCGGAGAACCTCCTCCTGAACGATGGATCCGAATCGGGGACTATCCTGTCGAACTCCGAGAGCACGAAGGCGTTCACCTGCTCCCTCCTCTCCTCCACGATCCTGTGGAAGACCTGAGGCTTCAGATCCGTGAGGACAGAACGCTGGATGAAAGCGAACATGCAATGCTCGATAAGCACCCTCCAATCGATCCTGTTGCCACCTTTCTCCTCGAACATCCCCAGGACCCATGCGATGGCGGCCTTGTGGGCCTGCTTGTCCAATTCAGTTAGATCGACGGGACGCAGATGGTCGTTCCACCTGTGCATGTTGGCCGACTCGAAGAACAGGTACAGTATCTGGGGGTTGAGGCAGGGCACCGGGATCACTCCCTCAGGTCCTCGATGGTCGCAGGGTTATCGTAGGGGACATAGTCCTCATCCAGGACAAGGAAGAATCCATTCTCGTCCTCCACCCTCTGCTCAGACTCGTACTGCCTGAACAGACCGCGGTTCTCCCTATAGACCAGGATGTATCCCAGAACCAGGAGGATGAATCCGACGGCGAACAGCAGGATCATCGGCTTGGAAGGGGTGATCACATAGGATACGAAAGACCCCAGCATTAGAAGGACACCCACCAGGGTACCCGCGACGTAGACCTTGCTGTCCAGTTCCATACAGGTCATTAGGATGGGATGTGTAATAACCGTATCGATTGATTCCGCGGAGGATCGCAGAGACTGGTGCCCGAACCTGCATTTTGTAAAAGATATGCTAGGTGAATTGGAAGAGAAGGAAGGTTGACGGCCGGAACCCCTGAGGGTCCGACCGTCGGTGTACTGTGGTTTCGGGATCAGACGGAAGCCTGGATCAGCCTGTTGATGACGAACTTCTTGTCCATGCTGGCCAGGAACGATCCGAGCCTGGGTCCGGCGGTCTTGCCGATCAGGATCTTGTACATGGCCTTGTAGGCACCCTTGGATCCGACGGGGGACTCCTTCGCGACATCGGACACGATCTTGTTGATGGTCTCCGCATCCCAGTTGCAGTCGTTCATCCTTGTGACCAAAGCCTGGAAGAACGCCTTCTCGGTCATGGAAAGCTCGATTCCCGCAGGTATGGACTGCTGGATGGAGAACTTCACCTGGTCGGGGGCGAATCCGTTCAGCCAGAACCTGACGCACTCGACCCTGCGCTTCAGCCTCTCGAGGTCCTCGGGGGTTGCCTTGGACAGGTCCTCTGTCCTGGACAGCACCTCCATGACACCATCGAAGTCGGTGGTCATCTGGGCCACATTGACGAGGTGCCTGTAGGGGATCTGCAGGGGCATCTGCTTGGGCACGTGGTTGTGCTGTGCGATCTCATAGGCCCTGACGGAGTTCTCCTCGGCCTCGGTCCACTCTCCGGCGAAGAACTGCCTCTCCATCCTGTCGTACTCGTCGGCCATGTCCAGGGTTCCCATTCCGTAGTCGTAATCGATGGCCCTGGAGGGGTTGACCCTGAGGAACAGGTAGTTGAGGACCTCGGGAGGGGTCATTCCGATGGCATCCAGTCCGGTGACGGAGCATCCGAGGGACTTGTGCATCTGCTGTGTCACTCCTCCGGTCTTCAGCTGGACGAACTCGTAGGGTATCGGATACGGAGCTTTTCCGCCGTAGATCTCGGACACGATCCTCTTTCCGGAATCGTAGGATCCGCCGGCAGCGGCATGGTCCTTTCCGAAGGGCTCCGCGGATGTTCCGAAGATCATCCACTTGGCGGGCCACTCCAGCCTCCATGTGAGCTTTCCCTCTCCCTTGCGGATATCAACCTTTCCGCAGTGTCCGCAGGAGCACTCGTACCACATGTACGGGAACTCGTAGTTGTCGAACTGGGGGGTTGCGAACCTTCCGCACTCCTCGCAGATGGGGTTGTATGGTGCATAGTCTGCCTTGGCCTCCTTGCCGGTGACCTCGTGCAGGATCTGAATGACCTGCTCCCTCTTCCTCATTGCCATGTCGATGCACTCGGCGAATTTGCCCTGCTCATAGAGCTCGTGGGTCCAGATGATCTCGCAGTGTACCCCGAGGGAGTCCACGGCGTCCAGGAAGGGCTGCACGAAGTGGTGAGCGTAGTTCCTGTGCTTTCCGCAGGGACAGGGGATCCTGGAGATGGGCATTCCGACGTACTTCTCGTACTCGGGAGGAAGGAAATCGTACCTTTTCCTGAGGGGGTCGAAGGAGTCGATGAGGTAGATGAGCCTGACCTCTTTGCCCATACCTTCGACGGCGCTGCGCACGGATTCTCCCGTGATTGCTTCCCTTAGACTTCCTACGTGGATGATGCCGGTGGGGCTGATCCCCGTGGCGATCAGCGGATGATCGCAGGTCTCGGCCACCTCCTTCGCGACTACGTCTGCCCAGTGCATGTTAATCGGCGCTTCGTATAAAGGGGGTATAAATAGCACTTTCGGTAGGGTCCGGGGGTAGGATAACCGGTGGTGTCAGAACGGGACGATCGCTCACCTTATCATGTGGCATATGGTCGGAGAAGGTGATGTACGTCATCGAATCCCTCGATCAGACATTCGAGACAGAACCCGACGAACGACGTGCAATCATGATCCTCCGAGGACTGACACCTCTCCAGGACCCCGTAGTACTCGTTCCGTCTCCTCCTGATATACGACTCCATCGGCACGAGGGCATACAACGGATCGGATCCGATGTTGATCTTGGTGTTCCACAGCCTCCCCATCCTCCCGTTCCCATCGACGAAGGGGTGTATCGTCTCTATGCAATAGTGTACGATGGCACCGACCACGGGTGTTGGCAGCATTGAATCCATGCCCCATGCGAACAGTCCCTCCACCATCCCCGGGACCTCCTCATGGGGAGGCGCCCTGTAGATCAAGGTATCCCCGCCGAACACCCCTACACCACATCTGCGGAATCCCGGTTCCTCGACGAGTCCGAACATGAGCGTATCGAAGGCATCGAGGAACCCCTCAACCGACCATGTGTCCCACCTTTGGAGATCACCGTATGCTCCGACCGCGTTCCTGACCTCGACCACCTCGTCGAAGGGACCTTCGATGTCCCTCCCGTCCATCACATCGCTTACGGCATGGAGACCTAGCGTGTTCCCTTCGATCGACAAGGAGGCTTCGATGGAACGGGCAACGGATGATCTCATCAGGGCATCGAAAGATGGATCGTCGAGAAGCACCTCGCAATCATTCTTGGACTCCTCCAGATCGGAGATCAACGATTTGATCCCCGCATCCATATCGAACCTCACAGACTCTCCCGGATGCATGGATACTCCGATATATCAACAATTTCATATCTGTTTCTGTTCGCGATGACCTTGGGGGAGGATCGTTTCGACATCACGGTTCGGGATGGAAAAGCCATAGACTCCATCACCATACGCCGTTGCGCTCAGATACCCAGTCATGACCATCATTGCGAGAATGTGTTCCCGATCACCCGTCTTCGAATACCGAATGTCCCTCGGAAGGTCCACGATGTATCGGTCCGCATCCACGCCGACGAGGATATCCTCCCCATTCGTCGTTATTCCCGGGATCACCGAACTTCCGCTTTCCGACCAGTACGGATATGGTTTCATCCCCCTGCCGACATAACACATCACTGCAAAGGGATTACACACATTCACATCCCCGAAACGGTATCTCCCGTACCATTCCATGACCTCCGGAAGAAGTTCCGGACGACCTTGGTCCATCAGTATATCCCTGACCTCGGAGACGGTGAAGCCGAACCCGTCATCAGACCCGTGCGAGAACACATCGGAGATGCGGATGTCATCCACGCCGACGAACATCTCACCCAAGGGGATGATACCCATGATGCAGGCG
Organism: Candidatus Methanomethylophilaceae archaeon; assembly: GCA_051876975.1. Classification (GTDB taxonomy): domain Archaea; phylum Thermoplasmatota; class Thermoplasmata; order Methanomassiliicoccales; family Methanomethylophilaceae; genus Methanoprimaticola. The sequence goes on along the minus strand of JBJEIK010000269.1, from coordinate 1,288 downwards.
AATAGGAGACTGTCGTTGTCCCCGAACGAAGCTATCATGAACTCTTCCATTAGGCGCATCACATCCCCGTGGGAATCCGAACCGAGATGCCCGGATACAGCAGAGTCATACTCGTCGATGAGGACCACCACCTTCCGACCGTGATGACGTTCCAGGATGTCCGAAAAAGTGGATAAGGAATTGATGACCTCCTCACGGGTCATCCTCTTCGACATCACATGATCGATGAACCTTCTATCATCATCGTTCAAGACGGGTGAATCTATGAGATAAGGGTGCTCCTTCAGTGAGATGAGGATACATGACACCAGGGATGAAAGGAAGTAATCGTAACATGTGGTCGATGTACTGGCGAGGTTCAGATTGATCACAGGATGGGTGTTCCTCATCACGTCGAACTCATGATGCTCCGATATCCTCAGACCATCGAACCAGTCGTTCCCACGATACCTGATGTTAAAGAAGAAATCAAGCATCGAGAGGTTGGTGGTCTTCCCGAACCTGCGGGGACGGGTGAACAGGTACACCTTGCTACCAGAATCAAGGATGTCCTTGATCAGGAGGGTCTTGTCCACGTAGTACCAACCTTCCACGCGGAGATCCCTGAAGGGCAGACCGCATGTATCCACCTTCTTCATGAAAGCCGATATACATACTGAATAATATGTCTATTCTTGAATGACTGCATCATGACGTCAGTTCAAGAACCATCTTTGCACGATCCCCTGATGGCAATGATGGGGAACATTATCTGGATCTCAACAATACATCACTGGGGATGCCAACACCGCACGCTTCAATGAATCCCGACCATTTGGCGTGGATGTGACCTCCGGATTCCCAGAGACTGACACAATGTTATGATGTCATCTGCCCCTGGAATCTACCAGAATCTACCATTTGCTACCGGAATCTACCGCGGTAGAAAAATCGATCCTGATTTGGACACATCTATCGATGATGATAAAAGAATATAAAATGTATGATCACATACACCGTTTAATCATCACATTCTTCGGTTATTCTATAAAGGCTCTCTACAAAGCCCTCGCATTCCGCTGCCACCTGTAAAGTCCTTGTCCAATGACCATCCACCATCTTCCAATCAGCGTTGATTATTCCCCTATCAAAGAGCCTATCAATACATTTGGAAATGGTAGATTGTGTTGGATTCCCGCGCATCTCCTTTACCAGTTTACTGAACCAGATATCCTCATTCCTAATACTATTGAATTCATATATTTTCAAACAGACGAGGAAATCGTTGGAGAGCACTTCTCCCTTCGGA
>JBJEIK010000268.1:0-5172 GCA_051876975.1 Candidatus Methanomethylophilaceae archaeon | reverse complement strand
ACGGGGAGTACATCTCCGCCAACTACCTGACCATCTACAGAGAGGGATCCATCATCTCCAAAGCGAATGTGGAGGACGACGCAAGAAGGGAGATGGACCACGCGTTCCAGGTGATTGTACGTGCCGAACAGTGCGTCGGATGCGGACTCTGTGCCGCCAGATGCACCCCCAAGGCCCTGTACATGGAGAACGGCAAGGTGAGGATCCACGCGGACGAGTGCATCTTCTGCAAGGACTGCTTCGGACCCTGCCCGTCCGTCAACTTCGCCAGGAACGAGGAGTTCGAGCAGTGAGGATTTATAATCTGGCCGACATGGAGATACTGATAAGATGATCATTGACCCGGACGACCTGGCAGTAGTTATGGAGAAGGACCCTGCGATCGTCGATGAGAACGACGCGATCAAGTACCACACAGGCCTCCAGGCCGTCAGCATGTACAGGGAGAGCCACCAGCTGTGGCTCGCAGGAGAGAAGGAGAAGGCGAGGGAGATCAACTTCATCGCCCACCAGCTCACCGGCTGCGACATCCACCCCGGGGCGACCATCGGGAAGAGGTTCTTCATAGACCACGCCACAGGAGTTGTGATCGGGGAGACCGCCATCATCGGGGAGAACGTCTCCCTGTATCAGGGAGTGACACTCGGCGGAGTGTCCTTTAACAAGGGGAAGAGGCACCCGACGATCGGGAACCATGTGGTCGTAGGATGCAACGCATGCGTCCTAGGGAACATCAACATCGGCAACAACGTCAGGATAGGTGCCGGATCCGTGGTCCTCAAGGATGTCCCCGACGACTGCACCGTGGTCGGCGTTCCCGGAAGGATCGTCAGACGCGCCGGTGTGAGGACCAACGACCAGGACCTGAACCACAACGACCTCCCGGATCCGATGAAGGAGAAGATCGCGGAACTGGAGAGGCAGATCGCTGACCTCAAGAAACAGATCGAGGAACTGAAGGGGCAGTGAACCCCTTCAGAGTAATCCCCTGAAACCTCTGAGATGACTCTCTCCCACCGATATGTCGCGGAGGATCTCCTCCCTGCGTTCGGTGGGGATCCTTCCACCCATGGAGAGGATGAAATTCCTGGTTATGCCGAATATTTCCGCAGAAAGCTCTGACACATACCTCAGGTCGTCTGTGCAATCGGCCATCCTCACCACAGATCCAATGCATTTTCTGCTGACATCGATTGAGGATTGCAACCCATCGATATAGGTGTCCACATTTCTAGTCCTGATAGGGATCATCGCACGTGATGCATCATCGGCACCGCCGCGATTCTCCTCCATGAACCTTATGTACAGACGATAGGCGACCATCCATCCGGACCTTTCTTCCGGGACACCCTGTATGGAGAGAAATCCGTCCCTGCATTCCAACTCGACGGTACCTCCCATGCCAAATCCCTCCAAATCATATGTGAAAGGACCGCAGTCATCCCCACCGACCCAGATAATGTACGGGTCATTCACGGTCGATCACCGCCATCGCCCTGTCCGTGGCCTTCAGGACCATCCCTTTGATGGAATCATCGAAGACCAGATACCCGCACATGATCAACCCACGGACCTCGTCGATCTCCTCATCCGAGAGCGGGGTGATATCGGCCCCATCGTATCTGAGGATCGCATCATACAGCTTGGATTTACGTTTCCGATACTTGGACATGGATAACCGAAGTCTGCAACAACAGGTTCTTGATAATACCTCGCAATAGTACTTCCGGAGACTTTGGGAATCCTATCGGAACCTTCCCTTTATCTACCCGACCTCGGATACCGAATCGATCTCAAATGTCTCTCATGATCCACAACACACTCACCAACTCCAAGGAGGAGTTCGTCACCATCGAGCCCGGAAAGGTCAAGATGTACGTCTGCGGGGTCACCGTCTACGACGACATCCACATGGGACACGCCAGGAGCATGATCGTGTTCGACACGGTAGCCCGCTACCTCAGGTACCTGGGATACGATGTCACCCACGTCACCAACTTCACCGACGTGGACGACAAGATCATCACCCGTGCCGCGAAGGAGGGGATCGAGCCCCTGGAGCTCTCCAGGAGATACATCGACAGGTACTTCGAGGATGCCGCCAAACTGGGAATCAACAAGGCGGACATCTACCCCAAGGCGAGCGAGTGCATCCCGGACATCATCAACATGGTCCAGAGGATCATCGACAACGGTTTCGCCTACGTCACCAGCGACGGCAGCGTGTACTTCTCCGTGGACAAGGTGGAGGACTACGGAAGACTGACCAACCAGAAACTGGAGAACATGAGCAACCAGGGAAGGCAGGTCCTCAACGACGAGGAGAAGAGGAACCCCATGGACTTCGCCGTCTGGAAGGCCGCCAAGCCCGGAGAGTGCTTTTGGGATTCACCCTGGGGAAAGGGAAGGCCCGGATGGCACATCGAGTGCTCCGCCATGATCGACAAGTACCTGGGCGAGCAGATCGACATCCACGGCGGAGGGAACGACCTCATCTTCCCCCACCACGAGAACGAGATCCTCCAGACCGAGGCGGTCACCGGCAGGCCCCTGTCCAACTACTGGATGCACAACGGTATGCTTCAGGTCAAGGGCCACGGGATGAGCAAGGAGGAGAAGATGTCCAAATCCCTGGGCAACTTCTTCACAGTAAAGGATGTGGCCGAGAAGTTCGACACCCAGACAATCAGATTCTACTTCCTGAACACCCACTACATGTCCCCGCTCGTGTACGGAGAGGATCTGCTGGAGGAGGCCAGGAACGCCGACTCGAGGCTCATCAACAACTACAGGGAACTGAGATCCTATGTCAGGAACGCCCCCGAAGGCGATGCCGATGCGGATGACTGCTGCGACCTCATCGAGGGATACAGGCAGGCGTTCAGGGACGCCATGGACGATGACTTCAACACCAGACAGGCCATCGAGGTCATGTTCCAGATCGCAAGGGCTACCAACAAGGCCATGGCGGAGAAGACACTGTCGAAGAAGGCTGCCGAGAGGCACATCGCCCTCATCGATGAGTTCAACGGTATCCTCAACATCATCCCCCAGGACGACGGAGCCGACGATGAGACCCTTGACAACGTCCTGAACATCCTGATTGACCTGCGCGGAGAGCTCAGGAAGAAGAAGATGTACGACCTGGCCGACATGATCCGCGACAGGCTAAAGGAATCCGGCATCGCGCTGGAGGACTCCTCGGACGGTGCCAAATGGAAGAGGATCTGAGGAGGAAGGCTATCCTCACCCTCGGAGGGGGAGTTCTCCTCCCCGAGGGATTCACACTTCCCTGCAGGATATCGCACTCCACCGCCGGACCCGGAGCGGGCTTCGGATCATTCGCGTTCTCGTTCAACGGTTACAGGGTGAAGAAATCCGTATCGTACGAGACGGGTGAATTCGAACTCCATGAGGACGGGGATGGGAACCTGTCCCTCACCCATGGGGGAGAACCTTTCATCGACTCCATCACCATAGAGCCCTTGGTACGCCATTGCCCGGAGCAGGCGTTCTTCAACCTGGACCCCAGATGCATATTCCACTGCGCCTACTGCAACTCCCCGCTCCTGGACATGAAGGAGGACAAGCACCTGTCCACCGCCAAGATAATGGAGATGCTCAGGGAATCCGTCTCTGAACACGATGTCAAGGCCGTGTCATTCACCAGCGGTGTGGTCGGAAACGTCGACCAGACCGTGGAGAGATTCGTCGATGTCGTCAGAGCGGTCAGATCCGAATATCCACAGATGCCGATCGGGGTGGAACCGTACGTCTCATCCAGAAGGCACATAGAGATGCTGAAGGCGGCAGGGGCAGATGAGATAAAGCTCAACATCGAGACCCCCAGGAAGGACATATTCGAAAAGGTCTGTCCCGATCTGGACTACGATGGGATATTGAAACTCCTCGAAGATGCCGTCGACATATTCGGTCGTGGACGGGTGATATCGAACATCATCTATGGCATGGGCGAGTCCGACTCAGACCTGGAGGATACGATGGAGAGACTGTGCTCCATCGGCGTCATACCCGGATTGAGGGCATTGAGGACCAACGGCATCAACTCGGAACAGCTGACGGCTGCCGTCGGCCATCCCGAACCTGTGACACCCGAGAGGGCGATGCGTCTGGCCAGGATGCAGAAGGAGATATTGCGGAGACACGGGATGAGCACGATGACATCGGTGACCATGTGCATGGAATGCGGATGCTGCGACCTGGTCCCGTTCAGGGACCTGTGATCATCCCATCCTCTCGGACACCCTTCTCTTAGCGTCCTCGAGGAGTTCGCATCCCTTGCATCTGGAGCCGACGGTCGGTTCCCCGCAATCGCACAACCTGAGATTGGATTGGGGATACTCCCTGTAGAGCATCGGTTTCAGAGTATCGTAGGATGAGAGGATGCTGTACCTCGCACCGGGGGAACGGTCCTCCAACTGATCGACTATGTCCCTGTACTGGTTCCTGAGCGCCTCCTTCCAATACGGGCACTCGCCGTCCCAGTACTCCAGACCGGAGACGATGGCATAGAGCAGCGTCTCCTTCTCGGGGATCATCCTCAGAGGAAGGAACCTGGGGATGAGTCCCGGCTGGACCTTCTCGTGGGGACCGAGCCTGGCTAGCCTCTCAATATCCCCTCTGACGAAGTTCATCATCACGGACTGGGCCATGTCATCGAGATTATGACCAGTGGCCAGGAACCTGGCGCCGATCCGACGGGCCTCATCGTTCATCAGCCTCCTCCTGAACACACCGCAGTATGTGCAGGGACTGTTCCCGGAGCAGACGGGTGCGACGGAATCCATGGTCACACCCAGCTCGGAGAAGGACCTCAGATGGAAATGGATGTCGTTTTCCTCGCAGTAGCGCCTGACTATGTCCACACTCGGGGGACGGTATCCCTCGATACCCTCGTCTATGGTGATGGCATGGACCTCGACGCCGTTCCTGGGGCCGAACACCGAGGACACCATCCTCAATGCGACCATGCTGTCCTTCCCTCCGGACACGGCCACCGCGATCTTATCGCCGGGATAGACGTGGATCTGCTTGCGTATCTCCTTCTTGACACGCTTGTCCACATATCTCATGAAATGTTCGCACCAGAGGTGGGTACCGTTGTACCTTATGTAGGTGACGGCATCCCTGCCACAGATGTCACATCTCATC
>JBJEIK010000267.1:0-5198 GCA_051876975.1 Candidatus Methanomethylophilaceae archaeon | reverse complement strand
CGAAGGGTATCCCCTGTCCGTTCAGGTACGATTTCATGTCGAGACCCAGCGAGGATATGGAGGGGATGAGCATCTCCGGGAAGCGGCAGGGTTCGGGATACGCACACACGCCGCAGTACCTGCATCCGCCGTCAGCGAATCCGAGACAGTCGATGTTGTTGCTCCTTAGTTCGACAACCATCATCCTGACGATCTTCTGCATCTCCAGGCTGGTGGCATCCAGGAGCTCCGCGTCCTTGATGTCCAGACAGAATGTACGGTTCACCAACAGCGCACATGAGCTGGAATCGTACAGGGCCTGGGGGTCGATGTCCACATCCGGGGGACATCCCCAGTTGGTGCCGTACTTCCCGCAGAGGTTCTCCTTGCATCTGCCCAAGCAGATGGCGCGTTCGGCCTCCTTGTACTCGGGGACATGGATCTTCCTGACGGTGTAATCCTCGAATGCGCGGACGGAGAGAACGGCTTCCCAGGCTTCCATATATGTTATTTATATTATTGATATTAAAAACGTGATTATAGAACACTCGATGATCATGTTATCATCCGATTCCAACCTCGCAGGGCGGTTTGATGAAAACCGTTTTAATACCCATAGCAATCAGACCGTCATGGCAGAAGCGACACCCGAGAAGAAACTCGCCACAGCGATGAAGGCGATGGACGAGGGCGATTTCAAGAAAGCGTACACTTCATTCAAGAAGCTGGTCACCGAGTTCCCCGAGAACGCCGAGTGCTGGTATTACAAGGCCGAGTGCGGAAACTATGCATCTGGAATGTTCGGTGCCAAGGTCGACACCGAGGAGATCATGGAGGCATACAGGAAAGCCATCGAGCTCGACGGTGAGCGCGTGGACTACTACCAGTCCTACGGACTGTTCTGCATCTCCGTCAACAAGTATGAGGAGGCCGAGAAGGCGTACTGTGAGGCCGCAGAGATGGACGAGTCCATGTCCGCATCCCTGTACTCCGAGTTCGCCATCGAGTACTACAACAATGTCATGGCCAGCTACGGCGAGATCATGGAGGATCCCAAGGCACGTGCCCCTTACGGCAAGAAGGCCCTGGAGTACATGCTCAAGGCCCTGGACATGTCCGCCGACGAGGCAAAATCCCTTCTCTGATCACAAACAAGGGGCTTCGGCCCCACTCATTCCCGATCATCTCCGGTTTTTCCTCCCCCTTCGATCACCCGTCTTCCATTCCCTCAACCGATTCCATTCCGTTTGTATCTTTCATCGTTTTTTGACTAGATAATTGTCTAATTAGTGGCGAATTGGATGGGTTTTATGGCTAATGAATTATATTGTTCAGCGATGAATTAATATACACTAGACGAATGACCAGTTCGTTCAAGTCAAATTAGCCAAATGGAGGTTGAAATTTGAAGTTCAGAATGAAGGTAATCGCTGCAGCCGCGTTTCTCGCAATGGTTGCACTAATCTTGACGGTGTTCACAGGAGATGCCGTCACCGCCCGTCCCCTTGGAGAGGGCCCCGCGGATTATGCGAACGTATCATGGATCCTCGTCTGCTCCATCCTCGTGTTCATCATGAGTCCCGGTGTGGCCCTGTTCTACGGAGGAATGCTCAGGAAGCAGAGCATGACCTCCATAATCGCACAGACCCTCCTCGCGATGGGGATCATGTCCATCTCATGGATCGTCGTCGGATACTCGCTCGCATTCTCCAGCGGCAACATGTTCATCGGCGGTCTCGACTACCTGTTCCTCAACGGTGTCAGTGCCGACACGATCGGTGACTATCCCATTCCAGACATGGAGTTCATGTTCTTCCAGATGATGTTCGCCATGATCACTGCCGGTATCGTCCTCGGAGCATGTGCGGAGCGTATCAAGTACACCGCCATCGTCTGGTTCCTCGCCATATGGTCCATCCTCGTTTATGCACCCATGGCCCACATGGTGTGGGGAGGAGGATTCCTCGCCGAGGGACTGCCCTTCGACATGACCACAATAGATTTCGCCGGAGGAACCGTCGTCCACATCTGTGCCGGAGCCACCGGTCTCGCACTCGCGGCATACCTCGGAAAGAGAAGCGACAAGGTCTCCAAGAGGTCTCACAGTATCCCGATGGCCTTCATCGGATGCTTCCTGCTCTGGTTCGGATGGATGGGATTCAACGGGGGATCCGGACTCGCTGCCGACGGGGTCGCCATCAACGCCATCGTCGTGTCGCAGATCTCCGCTGCATGCGCCCTCGCATCATGGGCCATCGTCCAGTACCTCCACGTCGGACGTGTCGGTGGACTCGGACTCATCGCCGGAGCCATCGCTGGTCTCGTTGCGATCACACCCGCCGCCGGTACCGTCGGTCCCCTCGATGCCATCATCATCGGTCTCGTCGGAGGTATAGTCTGTTACTTCGGTGTCATCCTCATGAGGGAGAAGTCCGGACTCGACGATGCACTCGATGTCATGGGTGTGCACGGAATCGGAGGAATCTGGGGTGCCATCGCGACCGGACTGTTCTCCAACGCCGCCAGCGGAGGTCTGTTCTACTCCGGCGACTGGCATCTGATCGCTGGACAGCTCGTGGCCATCGTGTTCACCCTGGTGTTCTGCTTCGTCGTCTCCTATATCATAATATTCGTGATTGGAAAGCTGATGAAGGGCGTACGCATATCTGAGAACGAGGAGGCCATGGGTCAGGACATCGTCGAGCACGGTGAGCCTGCCTACGTTATGTGAGGTGAATGACATGAAGATGGTAGTAGCGGTAGTGAGGCCGGAGAGGCTGCAGTGTGTCAAGGATGCCCTGGCGAAGATAGATGTCCATGGTATGACCATCACACGCGTCACCGGACGCGGTGAGCAGATGGGGCTGAAGTTCACCAACAGGGTCGGCGAGTTCATCGTCGATGAGATCGAGAAGATCAAGATCGAGACCGTGGTGGAGGACGGACAGGTGGACGGTGTCGTCGCCGCCATACAGAGGGTGGCCAACACTGGACATCCGGGTGACGGAAGGATATTCATAATACCTGTCGAGAGGTCTATCAAGATCAGGACAGGGGAGTAAGGATCTCCTGCGGGGGTCCGTCACACCGGGCCCCCGTGAAACCTCTTAAACAAGACATATGATCATTTTGTTGACGATCTGTCCATCGATGAACGTACACGGTTGGATTCTTTTAGATTAGACATTTGTCTAATGATACGTTCGTCAACCCATCTATACTTGTCCTATCACCGTTTTCCAATCCTTCCGGTTCATGATGAGTGACGTCGGATACGGGTTCCGAATCCTTTGGAACCTTCTCTGAAACGGCGTCTGATGGCGGATATTTTAATCAGAATCATCTGATAATAATGATTTGCCACGTTGTCTTCTGTGAATACGTATTTTTAGACACTTGTCTAGATAAAAACTGAATAGTTAGACGGATAGATTGATATATGATTAGACATTCGTCTATTTCATCTCAGGAACGGGAAACAAATAATCGGAGGAATCTTTGGAATGAAGATGATTGCAAAGTCGGCACTCGGGCTCATGGCACTGCTGTCAGTGGTGGTGTTCATCCTGCCGGAGGTGTCCGCATTCAACGGGGAGACAGTGGATTCCACATCATCACTGTTCATGTTCGTCTGTTCCCTCCTCGTGTTCATGATGGCACCTGCCATCGCACTGTTCTACGGCGGAATGCTGAGGAAGCAGAGTATGACATCCATGATGGCCCAGTGCATCGGTGTGATGGCCCTCGTCGGGTTCATCTGGTGGGCTGTCGGATATTCCCTCGCCCTCAGCGGTGACGGAATGTTCATCGGCGACCTCGATGCGGTCTTCGGAAGAGGCCTGTCCATCGTCGACGGCAACGGATCGATCCCCACGATCGAGTTCATGCTCTTCCAGGGAACGTTCGCCATCGTCACCTCCTGTATCGTCTTCGGAGCCACGGCCGAGAGGGTCAGGTTCCCTGCGATAATGGTGTTCCTCGCACTCTGGTCGATATTCGTCTACGCCCCCATGGCCCACATGGTCTGGGGAGGAGGATTCATCATGACCGGACTCGAGGACCTCGGGATCCCGTCCCAGGACTTCGCGGGAGGTACAGTGGTGCACATTTGCTCCGGTATCTCCGGTGTGGCCGCTGCGATCGCCATCGGTCGCAGGAGTGACAGGATCATGAAGGGAAGGACCCACAACGTCCCCCTGATGTTCATCGGGTGCATGATGCTGTGGCTCGGCTGGTTCGGTTTCAACTGCGGATCCGAGGGAGGATTCGATGAGATCGCCATCCTCGCCATGGTCAACACACTGGTGGCATCCTGCACATCCACCCTGGTGTGGATCGTCATCCAGTACCTGCACGTGGGTCGTGTGAACGTCACCGGTCTGTGCGCCGGTGTCCTGGCAGGACTCGTCGGTATCACCCCCGGTTGCGGTTTCGTCGATGTGTGGGCAGCACCCATCATCGGTGCCATCGCATCCTGTGTCTGTTACTTCGGAATAATCTTCATGAGGGACAAGTCCGGGGTCGACGACGCGTTGGATGTCATGGGTGTCCACGGACTCGGAGGAATCTGGGGAGCGATCTCCGTCGGGATCTTCTCGGTCACAGAGTACAGCTGGGTCGGCATGGGAGGACTCATCGAGGGTACATGGCAGCTCCTGGCGGGACAGGTCGTCTCCGTCCTGCTGACGCTGGTGTACTGCTTCGTGGTCTCCTTCGTGCTGATGAAGGTCGTGGACCTGCTGATGAGGAAGCTCACCGGAAAGGGTGCCGCCCTGACAGAGAGCGAGCAGATGATCGGTACGGACATCATCGAACACGGTGAGCCCTCGTACCTGATGTGAGGCTGGTTGAGATGAAGATGGTAGTCGCGATAGTCAGGCCCGAGAGGCTGCAGTGTGTCAAGGATGCGCTCAGGGATCACGGGATCAACGGTATCACGATCACCCACGTCACCGGACGTGGGGAGCAGATGGGACTGAAGTTCACAAACAGGGTCGGTGACTTCGTCGTGGACGAGCTGGAGAAGGTGAAGGTCGAGGTGGTCGCAGATGATGCGGCCATCGACGGCATAATCAGCACGATCCATGACGCCGCCGTCACGGGAAATCCCGGAGACGGTAGGATATTCATCATTCCTGTGGAGAAGTCGATCAAGATCAGGACAGGAGAGGCCTGATCTCGGTTGTCAAAACACGTTACGGAAACCATTTCAGGTGACA
>JBJEIK010000266.1:0-5198 GCA_051876975.1 Candidatus Methanomethylophilaceae archaeon | reverse complement strand
AATGCACCGGTCACGAAGATACCCTCTCTGGTTGTCTCGAGGGGGTGGTAGACGGTGGTCTTACAGAATCCGTACTCGTTGAGCTCGATTCCGAGGGTCTCGGCGAACTCCTCTGCTCCCTCCGGGGGTGCGAGTCCGACGGACAGGACGACCATGTCGAACTCCTCGGAGACTCCGTTGTTCTCATCATCGGTGTAGTTGATGGTGAGCTTCTTTGTGACGGGGTCCTCCTCGACGTTGGAGACACGGGCTCCCCTGTGCATGTTGATTCCGTACTCGTCCTCTCCCCTGTGGATGTAGGCCTCGAACTCCTTTCCGTAGGACCTGATGTCCATGAAGAAGATATCCTCCTGGAGGTCTCCGTGCTCCTTGGTGATCATTGCCTGCTTGGTGGCATACATGCAGCACACGGACGAGCAGTACTTCTTCCATCCTTTCTTCTCGGACCTGGATCCGCAGCACTGGATGTAAGCGATCTTCTTGGGCTCCTCTCCGGAGGAGGGAACGACGATGTGTCCTCTGTGGGGACCAGATGCACACATGATCCTCTCGTACTCGATTGCGGTGACGACGTTCTGGAACCTGCCGTATCCGTACTCGGTCGCGATGTGTGCGTCCCATACCTTGAATCCGGGTGCGGCGATGATGGAACCGACCTCGAGGACGATCTCCTCATCCTTGTCGTCGTAGTGGATTGCTCCCTTACCGCAGTTCTTGGCGCAGAGTCCGCACTTGCCCTTCTTGATCATGTTACAGTAATCCTTGTCGATGACTGCGACACGGGGAACAGCCTGTGCGTGGGGGATGTAGATTGCCTTCCTGGTTGTGAGTCCGAACTCGTACTTGTCAGGAATGTTCTTAACAGGACATTTGGCGAGACAGTCTCCGCATCCGGTACACTCCTTGGGGTTGACGTACCTTGCTTTCTTGAGAACTGTGACCTTGAAGTCTCCCGCCTTTCCCTCGACCTTCTTGACCTCGTGGTAGGTCAGGGTCGTGATGTTGGGGTGTCCGTTACAGTCCGCCATTTTAGGCGAGAGGATACATGCGGAACAGTCGTTCGTAGGGAACGTCTTGTCCAGACGGCACATCACTCCACCGATGGTAGCGTCTTTCTCTACCAGGTAGACGTGAATGCCCCTGTCTGCAAGATCCAGGGATGCCTGGATTCCCGCAATTCCTCCACCGATAACCAATGCCGATTTACTCAAATCATTGCCTCCGTTTACCAAATGGTGTTTGGAATGGTTTCGAGTAATGCGGGAAGGGTATATTAATAGATAGCAAACAAAATACTTATATTGATTAAGCATTTTGTACCCGCATCCGAAAAACGGAATTAAAAAATCCATCTAAAATTTTTAGGGTAAGCTAAAAACTTCATAGCCAGATGTTCTGAAAAGTTTGAAAAATTGATTTATCCGAAAGGATAATGCAACTTTGTTTTCGGTATGAAAAATGCATTTACTTCGTTAGGTTACGAAGGATTTTCCAGCTCAAATCCAATCGATTGGATATGGAATAGGATTTTATATTGGAAGTTCAGAAAACAAGGTTTCCGAATGATGCTGGCTATCCCCGGACCGATGGTGACCGGTCCATCCAACCCTTGAATATTACGAAAATAATATTCGTAATACTATGTCCTCGGAAGAAGTCTCTGTCCGAACCTCTCCGAAAACTACCCCTTTTTTGGACATATCCGAAACCAGGCTACACGACCGGCGGGCTGGCAAGTGTTATAACGAATCAGCAACTCAACCGGTGCATGGTCGTGAAGTCCGAACGCGGAAGGAGACGCTACGTCGTCTACACGGTGCCCGAGGGCACAGGATGGGACGAGGTCCTGGATTCGCTGTCCGCGGAACCGCCGCTTCCGCAACTGAAGGTGATCTCGTGCTTCTCCGGGATGGCGGTGATAAGGACAGAACCCCGCGGACTCGCGGACCTCGATGCGAGGATGCGCTCCGAATGGCCGGGGTCCGAATCCCTGATGACATCCGGGACCCTCAGGACCATACGCGACAGATACCCCGAACTGAGGGTACGTCGCAAGAGGAAGGGATGAACGAGAGGAGCCGAATTACCCCTGGCATACGTCTTTATAGTGCACGTTCATTCCAGTCGCGTTAAGTATTATAGGAGCGGCAATTTATGCAACCCGGACAAATGGCTTATGACAGGGGGATCACAGTCTTCTCCCCCGACGGAAGGCTTTTCCAAGTAGAGTACGCACGTGAGGCCGTGAAGAAAGGTTCCACGACCATCGGTGTGAAGTACAAAGACGGGGTCGCCCTCATCGTCGACAAGAGATCGGTAAGCAGACTCCTGGAGCCCAAATCCACCGAGAAGATCCACGACATCGACGATTACATCGGATGCGCCACATCCGGACTCGTCGCCGACGCCAGAGTCCTCGTGGACGAGGCGAGGAAGAACGCCCAGATGCACAGGGTCAACTACGGCGAGAACATCGGTGTCGAGATGCTCGTCAAGAAGATCTGCGACATGAAGCAGAACTACACACAGTACGGCGGAGCACGCCCGTTCGGAACCGCACTCCTCGTCGCCGGAACCGACGACATGGGAGTCCACCTCTTCGAGACGGACCCCTCGGGAGCGCTCGTCTCCTACAAGGCGACCGGAATCGGAAGTGGACGCCCTGCGGTCATGGACATGTTCGAGAAGGAGTACCAGGACAACATGGGCTTCGAGGACGCCATGGTCCTCGGACTCAGGGCACTGGGTGCCGCCATCGAGGACAGACCGAAGGCGGAATCCGTGGAGATCGGAGTTGCAGAGGTCGGCAAGAAGTTCAGGAGACTCTCCGAGGAGGAGGTCTCCGCATTGATCGAGAAGTCCGCACCCGCCGAGAAGCAGTGAGGGATGGTCATGGTCAACCTCGATGATGCGATAACGGCAAGACTGGAGAGCCACGGGGAGACGTTCGAGATCCTCCTGGACCCGGCCGTGTTCGACATGGTCAAACAGGGCAAGCAGTTCGACATCGTGGAGTACATGGCGGTCGAGGACGTCTTCAAGAACGCCAGCAAGGGGACCAGGCCAGCAGAGGACAAGATCAAAGAGGCCTTCGGCACGGAGGACATCGGGGAGATCGCTAGGAAGATCGTCGAGAAGGGCGAGATCCAGATCACCGCTGAGCAGCGCAAGGAGATGCTCGAGGCGAAGAGACATCAGATAATCACATACATTGCCGCGAACGCGATCAACCCCCAGACGAAGACACCGCACCCGCCGCTGAGGATAGAGTTGGCGCTCGAGGAGGCGAAGTTCCATGTGGACCCCTTCAAGCCGCTCGAGAAGGAGATAGACGAGGCCATGAAGCTTCTCAGGCCCCTGCTCCCCATAAGGTTCGAGAAGAGCCACATCGCCATCAAGCTCAACGGATCGGATTACGGACGCTGCTACGACGACATAATCCACTACGGATTGGTCGAGAGGGAGGAGTGGACAGCCGACGGTTCATGGATCGGCGTCATGGAGATCCCCGCAGGCCTCATAAACGAGATTACGGACAAGTTGAAGCACAAGACGAAGGGCTCGGCGTCCGTGAAACTCATCAACTGACATTCGCGAGAGTGATAATATGGAAAAGAGAAACGCCAGACAGACACGCGAGATCGTCGTGCCCGGCGATGTCCTCGATGCATCGGGGATGAAACCGGGTGAGAACGCATACGTGCTCGACGGCAAGGTACGCGCGAGCGTGATGGGAGTCAGGAACGTCTTCCAGAACACGGTCGGCGTCATCCCCCTGAGGGGTTGCTACATGCCCTCCTCCGGGGACACGGTCATAGGAGTCATCGTGGACATCGGACCGTCAAACTGGTTGGTAGACATCGGTGCCCCCTATCCCGCACCCCTCCACGTGAACGAGGTTCCGTGGAAGGTCGAGTTCGGGGACACGTCCAGGTACCTGAGCATCGGATACGTCGTGCTCCTCAAGGTGCTGTCCGTGGACGAGAGCAAGAAGATACAGGTCACCATGAAGGACTCCGGACTCAGGAGGATCGAGGGCGGAAGGCTCGTCAAGATCTCACACTCCAAGGTCTCCAGGGTGATAGGCAAGAGCGGATCCATGATCTCCATGCTGAAGAACATGACCGACTGCCGCATCACCGTAGGACAGAACGGTATGATCTGGGTCGACGGCGACGACGAGAACGCCGACGTGGCCGTCGCGGCCATCAAACTTATCGAGGAGAAGGCCCAGTCCGGCAACCTCACAGACAGAGTCAAGGAATTTATCGAGAGCAGGCTCCCTCAGAACGAGAGCGAAGACGACGAGGGGGAGGAGTGACCATGAGCGGACACACTGATATGATATTGGTTGATGAGAACGGCATGAGGATCGACGGAAGGACCGCCGAGGAACACAGGCCCATCAAGATCGAGGCTGGAGTCCTCAACAACGCGGATGGATCCGCATACGTGGAGATCGGAAAGAACAAAGTGCTGGCTGCGGTCTACGGACCCCGGGAGTGCCACCCCAGGCACCTGCAGAACCCCACGAAGGCCATCGTCCAGTGCAAATACAACATGCAGGCATTCTCCGTCAGCGACAGGAAGAGACCCGGACCCGACAGAAGGTCCATCGAGATCTCGAAGATCATCTCCGAGGCACTCGAGAAGGTCGTCCTCACAGAGCTCTACCCCCGTGCATCCATCGACGTCTACATCGAGATCCTCCAGGCCAACGCCGGAACCAGGTGCGCAGGACTCACCGCCGCATCCGTCGCACTGGCCGACGCAGGGATCCCCATGAGGGACATCGTTCCCGCCATCGCCGCCGGAAAGGCCGATGGACACGTCCTCCTGGACCTGAACAAGGAGGAGGACAACTACGGACAGGCCGATGTGCCCATCGCCATCGTCCCCTCCACCGACGAGATCGTCCTGCTCCAGATGGACGGGAACATGACCCGCGAGGAGTTCGACCACGCCATAGACCTGGCGGTCAACGCATGCCACGAGGTCTACGACATCCAGAAGGACGCCCTCAAGAGACGCTACTCCAAATCGAACCAGGAGGCATCCGAATGAGCAGCGAGATAATGTCCGAGATCAAGCGCGACCACATCGTAAACCTCCTCAAGACAGGCGTCAGGGAGGACGGCCGCGGACTGACCGACGTCAGGAAGATCAAGGTCGAGACCAACTGCATCGAGAGCGCCGAC
>JBJEIK010000265.1:0-5252 GCA_051876975.1 Candidatus Methanomethylophilaceae archaeon | reverse complement strand
GTCGCATCAGAGATCCTCGGATTCTCGCTAGAGAGGACGGCAGATGAGGATATCGTCTGTGTGACCGAGAACGACGCCTGCGGGGTGGACTGCATCCAATGTATGCTATCGTGCACCGTGGGGAAGGGCAACATGATCCTCAGACCGCGTGGAAAAGCGGCATTCTCCTTCTTCGACAGGAAGACTGGAAAGAAAGTACGCCTCGTCCTAAAGGTCCCGAAGGACAGGTTCGAGACCAAAGAGGAATCCATAGACTTCATCCTGAACGCCCCTGTCGAAGAAGTATTCGACGTCAAGACCCCCAACTTCGACCTGCCCGAAAGGGCAAGGATCTTCGGGAACAGGACCTGCGAATGCTGCGGGGAGAGCGCCCGCGAGGACATGGTCAGGTTCCAAGAAGGCAAGGTCGTCTGTCTGGACTGTTTCAAGCAATACGGAAGAGGCTGGATGTGAATCCTCCCACCCTATACGAATAATAATATCTCCCAACCGTTTCAGGAGACCAGAGGATCGAAATGAGCGGATGGACCTACGCGAAATCGGGAGTCAACATCGACCAGAAATCCAGTGCAATCAAGGCCCTGGTAGACGAACTCGGCTACAAGAGGGACGGGATCGGACAGGCCGTCCGCATGTCCGGATTGTTCGCGAGCCTGATCGACTTCGGGGACATGTACATCACCATGGCCACCGATGGAGTCGGATCCAAACTCATGATCGCCGAAGCTCTCAACAAATGGGACACCGTCGGTATCGACTGCATCGCGATGAACGTGAACGACACCATCTGCGTCAATGCCGAGCCCACATCGTTCGTGGACTACATCGCCATCGACAAGCCCAACGAGGAGATCACCAAGGAGATCGGTATCGGACTCCAGAGGGGTGCCGAGCTCTCCAACATGGAGATCGTGGGCGGCGAGATCGCGGTCCTTCCCGAGATCATCAACGGCGTGGACCTCTCCGGTACCTGCCTCGGATACGTGAAGAAGGACAACATCATCACCGGGGACAAGTGCGAGGAGGGTGACCTCATCATCTCCCTCAGGTCCTCCGGAATCCACTCCAACGGACTCACCCTCGCGAGGAAGGTCGTGGAGGCGAACAACATCGCATGGACCGACAAGGTCTCAGGTCTCTCCAAGAGCATCGGGGAGGAACTCCTCACGCCCACCGAGATCTACGTGAGGCAGGTGCTCGAGATCACCGCCAACCACACCGTCCACGGACTCGTCGACATCACCGGAGGCGGACTCAGGAACATCCTCCGCATGAGACAGGGCCTGAAGTACGTCATCAGCGACCCCGTGAAGCCCGCACCCATCTTCCAGAAGATCCAGGAGCTGGGAGAGGTCGAGGACAAGGAGATCTACCAGACCCTCAACATGAGCATGGGATTCACCATCATCGCCCCCGCGGACGATGCGGAGGAGATCGCATCCAAGTACCCCAACGCCGACATCGTAGGCCGTGTGGAGAAGGGTGCCGGAGTCCTCCTCGAACCCGGCAACATCCTGTACGACCACTACTGATCCAAATGACGGGGGAGACCCCGTCCATCCATTTCCTTTTGTGAAGAGAAACCGCCCGAAGTGGGCGGGAAATCGTTTCGATGTTCGATTCGCACTGACATCCTGCATCTATGGAAATCGCCTGCACACACTTCGGATGTGTCCGACTTCATACCATGGGCGGCTCGTCGTCGACCAGGGATGTTGAGAACAGCAAGGTCCCGGTCCCATCGGAATATTTCTCCTTCAGGAGTAGACCGTTGGGTTCAACCCAGTATGTCACATCCCCGTCTGTGTAGACATCGCACTCTATCTCATCGGTGATCATCTGGACAGTGTCCTTCCCGACGAAGGTGAGACCCTCCAGGTCGCAGGTCGCCATCCTGACCAACATCCCGTTCGATGCCGTGAAGCTACCGTTGTAGGTCCCATCGACCCAAAGTGCATACTCTGATTTCTGCTCCCCCTGGCTCACGAGGACGTACCTGTAGTTTCTCATATCTTCTTCCGATGTCCACAATCCGAATGAGATGTAATCTCCGGGCATCTCCTGGGTACGTATACCTCCGTCATCGGAACCGGAATCCAAGGTCAGATAGGAGAACAGGAGACAGACCGCGACCACGATGGTGGCGACAACGGCGAGCTTCATGTTCCCCGAGATCTTCTTTTCGGGAGTCATGATGAAATATGGATATGGATGGTTAAAACCGTATGTGAGAGCAGGATGTGAAAGGATGGGGGGTGAACCCCATTGTTTTCATCTCTGGCCGGTGATGTAGATCACATGCCAGCCGAACTGGGTCTGTACGATGGTGACGTCCCCGGGGTTGTACGAGAATGCCGCATCCTCGAAGGGCTTGACCATCTGACCGCGTCCGAACCATCCGAGGTCTCCGCCCTGCCTTCCGGAGGGGCATTTGGACCTCTGTGCGGCGAGCTGTGCGAAGTTCGCACCGCTCATGATCTGGTTGTAGAGATCGTAGGCCTCCTGCTGAGTGTCCACGAGGATGTGTGAGCAACGTGCCTGTCTTACCATGGTCCGCGTAATCCATCCAACAGGTATAAAGCGTTACCATTCAGCGGATCAATCCGAGTCTGGAACCGACCGCACCGCACACCGCACCCAATGCCGTGCATGTCTCCAGCGAGAATCCCCCGGGAGTGATATCGAGGTTGTACCTGGGGATGGAGGAGGTCTTCTTCGGGATCCCGTGGGGACCTATTCCGAACATCAGCAGGATGCTCTGGCCGTGCTCCACCATGTCCATGAGCTGGTCCAGGGTGATCTGCTTGGAGGCATCGGGCTTGCTTGTGGTCAGGACCGCCTCACCAAGCTGCGGGGGGAATCCCCGGTCGGGATACGGGAACTTCATGAAACGTCCCTTCTCGGCGAGGTCCATGAAGTATCCTCCGTGGGCACCGATGCTGGTGGTGCCGGCGATCCACTCGGCCACCTCCACCGGGGTACGGGTCTCCTCGGGGATGGGGAATCCGAAGAGGGCCAGGTTCATGTCGAAGGCCCTGGCGAGGTCACCGGCGCGGGCTATGGTGCGCCTGTGGGGCTCCCTGAAGTTCTGATCGTATGAGTTGTAGAGTCCGATTGTTATCCTTCCGCGTCCCATTGTCAAATCCTCCTGCGGGCGACTATGGCGTATGCATCGCCGTCCATGAAGATCTCGTGGTCGGGATACTCGGCCTGGAGGCGCTTGATCTCCGACATGACCTCGGACAGCGTGAGCTCGCATGTCCGGATGTCTATGAGTATCTTGTCGGGTTCCATAGCGTCGCCCCTTCAGAATGGATTGGAGAAAGTCATGGTGCCGTGAGCCGGGCTCGAACCAGCGACTTCAAGATCTTCAGTCTTGCACTCTCCCAACTGAGTTACCACGGCGTGATTCCTCCCTATAGACATTTCGTAGATAAAGGTTACGGATTGGAAATCGCCTCCCGGGCTTTCCGGGAGGCATGGTTTTCACTGAGGCTCGGGGATGCCTGCGGCGGAATCCTCGATCTCCTGCTCCTGTTCGTCACTCATCACAGGCTCCACAGCGGTGATCTTGTCATCGTTGCGGAGGTCCATGATGCGCACACCCTTGGCGTTGCGTCCGGTCTCACGGATCTCGTCCGTGTTCATGCGGATGATCTTGCCGCTCTTGGAGGTGAGCATCAGCTGGTCTCCGGGGTTGACCTTCCTGACACTGACCACGTTGCCGTTGCGCTCGTCGGTCTTGATGGTGATGACACCCTTTCCTCCGCGTCTGACCTGACGGTAGTCATCCACATCGGAGATCTTCCCGTATCCGTTCTCGCATACGGTCAGGAGCCTGTCTCCGGGCTTCACGACGGTCATGGAGACCACACGGTCGCCGGGGTTGAGGGTCATTCCCTTGACACCCATGGTGTCCCTTCCGGTGGGACGTGCATCGGTCTCGTCGAACCTCACCGCCTGTCCGAAGCTGGAGGCGATGATGATCTGGTCGTCTCCGTGGGTGATGCCGGTCTCGATGAGCTCGTCACCCTCGTCCAGCTTGATGGCCTTGATGCCCTTGCTGCGGACGTTGCCGTAGGCGGACATGCTGGTCTTCTTGAACAGTCCGTTCCTGGTGCAGAACACGAGGTACTCGTCATCCCTGAACTCCGAGGAGCAGATGGTGTTGACCACCTTCTCGCCCTCCTCCAGATCGGGGAGGAGGTTGACTATCGGCTTGCCCTTGGACTGCCTGCTGCCCTCTGGGATCCTGTATCCCTTCAGCCAGTGGAGACGTCCGTGGTTGGTGATGAACATCACGTAGTCGTGAGAGGACGTGACGAACATGGATGCCACGTGGTCCTCCTCCTTGGTCTGCATCGCGGTGAGTCCCACACCGCCGCGGGACTGCTGCCTGTACGTGCTGAGCGGGATCCTCTTGATGTAGTTGTCATTGGAGATGGTGATTACCACCTGCTCCCTGGGGATTAGGTCCTCCTCGTCGGTGTCGATGGCGTTGGGATCGATGGCCGTGCGGCGGTCATCACCGTAGGTCTCGGACATCTCCCTCAGCTCGGACTTGATGATCTCCCTGACCCTGACGTCGTTGGCGAGGATGTCCCTCAGATCGTTCATCAGCACGATGAGGTCGTCGTACTCCTGCCTGATGGAGTTCAGCTCGAGTCCGGTCAGCTTCTGGAGCCTCATGTCCAGGATGGCCTTGGCCTGGTCCTCGTCGATCCCCAGGAGGTCCCTGAGACCCTCGTTGGCCTCCTCCGCCGTCTTGGAAGCACGGATGAGGGCGATGGTCTGGTCGAGCATGTTGATGGCCTTCATCAGACCCTCGAGGATGTGGAACCTCTTCTCCGCCTGGGCCAGGTCGAACTGTGTCCTGCGGATGACGACGCTCCTCCTGTGGTCGATGTAGTGGACGATCAGCGCCTTGAGACTGAGGATCTCGGGCTTGTTGTCCACAAGGGCGATGTTGATCACACCATAGGTGATCTCCATGTTGGTCTTCTTGAACAGGTTCTCGAGGACCACGTTGGGGAGGGCGTCCTTGTGCAGCTCGATGACGATGCGCATACCGTGCCTGTCGGACTCGTCCCTGAGGTCGGTGATGCCCTCGATCTCCTTGTTCTTGACACGCTCCGCAATCTGCTGGATGAGCATGGCCTTGTTGACCTGGTAGGGGATCTCATCGACGATGATCCTCACCTTGCCGTTGCCCATCTCCTCGAAGTGGGTGTTGGACCTGACCTTGAGCCTTC
>JBJEIK010000264.1:0-5393 GCA_051876975.1 Candidatus Methanomethylophilaceae archaeon | reverse complement strand
CTTCCCGGAGATGCTCATCCCCTCCATATCCTCGCTGGGTCTCGACATGAAATCATACCTGAACGAACAGGGGATACCCTTCGCATTCTCAGACACCTGTGTCACACTGTACGGTCTGATTTTCCTTCGGAAATCCGATTGACACCATTTTATAGAGCCACTTGATAGCGCCACGCGAAGGTCTGAACATGGACAGGCAAACCGTGGAGAGGGTCGCCCGTGCGGCCCACATCAAGCTGACAGAGGAGGAGCTCGACAGGTACAGCAGCGACCTCAGCGAGATCCTCACATACTTCGAACTCCTGGACGAGGCACCCGGATGCGAGAACTGGGGGGTCAACCCCATAGAGGTCGCGGACGTCCTCAGAGACGACGAGCCCAGGATGGACATCGATCCCGACCAGCTCCTCAGGGGGATGAACACCTACGAGGGTTACGTGAGGGGGCCGAGGCTCTCATGAGCGCAGATGCAGTTCTGTCCAAACTCAAGGAGATCAACGGGAAGTACTCCATGTTCCACGCCATGACCGACGACACGTCGGCGGACGGCGCCAAGTTCCTGTTCTCCGCGAAGGACAACCTCACATCCAAGGACATGGAGACTTGCTCCGGTTCCAGGATACTGATAGGGTACAGGCCCGCCTTCGACGCCACATCCATCGCCAAGATGAGAGAGGCGGGAGGAAAGCTCATCGGGAAGACCAACATGGACGAATTCGGATTCGGAACATTCTCCACCAACTCCGGACTCGAGGTCCCCAGGAACCCCTACGACCTCGAGAGGGCCTGCGGAGGTTCTTCCGGAGGTTCCGCCTGTGCGGCGGCCGTGATCGAGGACCACGTTTCGCTGGGAGTCTCCACCGGAGGATCGATCTGCTGTCCCGCCAGCTTCTGCGGGGTCTACGGCATCGCACCCACGTACGGCCGTGTGTCCAGGTACGGACTCATCGATTACGGTAACTCCCTGGACAAGATCGGTGTCCTGTCGGCAAAGGCCACGGACCTGAAGAAGTACATGAAGATCATCGCGGGGAAGGATGATAAGGACCCCACATCCTGCGTCCAACCCGATTTCAAAACGGATTACAGGAAGATGAAGTCCGTCGCCATCCCCAAGGAGGGAACGGAGGGACTGTCCAAGGACGTCGAGGCGGCCTTCAAGAATGCCGTCGAGAACCTCGTCCGCATGGGGGTCGATGTCGACTACGTGGACATGCCCTCGCTCAAGTACGCCATGCCCGCATATTACGTCCTGGCCACATCCGAGGCATCCACCAACCTGGCAAGATACGTCGGAATGAGGTACGGACAGCAGGATGGAGACCTCTCGCTGAAGTTCGACGACTACTTCACATCGTTCCGTTCCCAGTACTTCGGTGACGA
This sequence comes from Candidatus Methanomethylophilaceae archaeon, assembly GCA_051876975.1. GTDB lineage: Archaea > Thermoplasmatota > Thermoplasmata > Methanomassiliicoccales > Methanomethylophilaceae > Methanoprimaticola. The sequence continues at coordinate 4,010 of JBJEIK010000264.1, read as the reverse complement.
GGCGAAGAGGAGGATCCTCCTCGGAACATTCACCAGGATGGTCGGATTCAGGGACAGGTACTACGCCAAGGCCCTGCAGGTCAGGAAGGTCGTCATCGACGATTACAAGAGGATCCTGGCGGACCACGATGCGGTCCTCGCACCCACAATGCCCTTCACAGCCCCCAGGTTCGACGACATCTCCAAGATGTCCGCCCTGGACTCGTACAAGGCGGATTACCTCACCGTCCCTGCGAACATCGCCGGAACCCCCCATATGTCCGTACCCTGCGGATACGACTCCGACGGAATGCCCATCGGGATGCAGTTCGTGGCGGACCACTGGAACGAGGATGTCCTGTTCTCCATGGCGGAGGACTGGGAGAAGGAGTTCGACATCAAGGCTCCGGAGGTGGGCGCATGAAGATCGGATTGGAGATCCACGTCCAGCTTCCCACGAAGTCGAAGATGTTCTGCTCCTGCCCCACCACAGACGCACCGGCACCCAACACACACGTGTGCCCTACATGCCTCGGTATGCCGGGATCGAGACCCGTCCTCAACAGGAAGGTCCTCGAATACGGGATCATGCTCGCGAAGATGCTCGGATGCAAGGTCGCCGACACCACCTGGTTCTCCAGGAAGACCTACTTCTACCCGGACATGTCCAAGAGCGTCCAGATCACACAATACGACAACCCCATCGGAGAGGGCGGGGTGTACTACCTGAACGGCAAGAAGCCCATCAGGATCACAAGGATCCATGTGGAGGAGGACCCTGGAAAAACGAAGAGGGTCGGGGACCTGTCATCCCTCGTGGACTACAACAGGTCCGGTATCCCCCTTGCCGAGATAGTCACCGAGCCCGACATCGCCACCCCTGCGGAGGCGAGGGAGTTCCTCGGACAGCTCATCGCAGACATCAGGCACGTCATCGACCTGCCCGGAGACGGAGAGAGGAGCATCCGCTGCGACTGCAACATCTCCGTCGGAAAGGAGAGATGCGAGGTCAAGAACGTCACCGGTCTGAAGAACGTGGAGAGGGCACTGACCTTCGAGATGGTCAGGCAGACCAAGATCCTCAAGGCCGGAGGGAAGATCGACAGGGAGACCAGGCGCTTCGACGAGGAGAGAGGGGTCACCATCTCCGTCAGGAAGAAGGAGTTCGAGGCCGACTACGGATACATCGACGAGCCCGACCTGGGAATCTACCACATCAAGAAGATGGCCGACGCCATCAAGATCAAGGAGAGTCCCCAGAAGATGGTCCTCAGACTCGCGGACCAGTACAAGATCGAGCAGAAGATGGCCAAACAGCTGGTCACCACCTCTGTCGGTCTGGCGGAGACGTTCGAGACCGTCGCCAAGGATGTCGATGTGCAGAACGCCATCAAATGGGTGGCCGGACCCGTGAGCGCCAACTGGAAGGCCATGGAGGAGCGCGGAGGAGACGTCTCCGACGTCATCCCCGTGATCAAGAGGTTCGCGGCAGGCGAGATCACCGACACCGAATGCGGTATCGAGATCAAGTGCATCATGACAGGTGTCGATGCGGAGGCCGCGAAGGGTGCCTCCGAGGGACTCGAGGTGTTGATCAACAAGTACCTCGATGAGAACCCCGCAATCATCGCCGACTACCAGAAGAACGACAAGGCCGCCAACAAGGTCATCGGATTCGTCATGAAGCAGTCCGGAGGACAGTACTCCTCCGCAGAGGTCGTCGAGACCACCAAGAGACTGATCGAATCCAGGTTCTGATCACATCCGGCCCTCCGGGGCCGGAAACCCACTTCATACCATTCTGATAAAGAGTTCCGGCCAGGAACAGGTGAGAGAACACTGGCCGGTTGAAGGGCTCACTCTTTACGGTTGCCCTTCTTCCTGACGGTCTTCGAACCGACTATCATCAATTGTACTACCATCTCATTATATTTAGTTATTCCTAAATTTCTTTAGGATAACATTAACCTAGTCAGAGACGGGTGATAGGACCCCCACGGGAGATCCGTGGGGGTTTATGGTTTCAGAATCACTCGGAATCGTCCGACTCCTCGAAGTCACCGAGGTCCAGGTCCCCTGCGAGGGAGATGATCTGGAGCTCCTCGAGCTTCTCGTCGTCGATCTTGGACGGGGATCCGTCGAGCAGGGACACCGCCCTCTTGTTCTTGGGGAAGGCGATGACCTCCCTGATGGTGTCCTTGTTCAGGAGGATGGCGCACAGCCTGTCGATTCCGATGGCGATTCCTCCGTGGGGAGGTGCACCGTAACTGAGCATCTCCACGAAGTAGCCGAAGCTCTTCTCGATCCTCTCGTCATCCATCCCGAGCTTGTGGAACACGGCCTTCTGGAGTTCGGGGTCGTGGATACGCAGGGATCCGGATCCGAGCTCGTTACCGTTCAGGCACAGGTCGAAGCATGCTCCTCCGACATAGTCGTCATCCAGATCGTTCTCGGGGAGGACGAAGGGATGGTGGAATGCATCGTACTTTCCTGAGACGGGGTCGACCTCGAACATGGGGCACTGGTCCATCCAGAAGAACTGGAACTGATCCTTGGGCACGATGCCAAGGTCCTCCGCGACCTTCTTCCTGAGGAATCCCGCACTCTCATAGGTGGCCTTCCAGGGTCCGGCGACGATGAACAGAAGGTCGCCCTCTTCAGCACCCATGGTGGTCTTGATGTTCTCGAGGATCTCGGGTGTGAAGTACTTCACGATGTTGCTCTCGAGCTTTCCGTTGACGCACCTCATCCAGGTGAGTCCTCCGAGTCCGACCTTCTTGGCGTAGTGGATGTAACGGTCCACATCGTTCCTTCCGATCTTCTCTCCGGCGATGTCGGCCTTCAGGTTCATTCCGGCGACGATACCGCCCTCGGCGAGGATGTTCTGGAAGATCTTGTAAGGGGCATCCCTGACCACATCGGTCAACTTGACGAACTCGAGACCGTACCTCATGTCGGGCTTGTCGGATCCGAACCTCTCCATGGCATCGCGGTATGCGATGTGGGGGAAGGGTGTCTGAAGGTCCTGTCCGTAGAGTCCCTTCCAGATGTAGGAAATCATGCCCTCCATCATGTCCTGGATGTCCTTCATGTCGACGAAAGACATCTCCAGGTCCAGCTGGGTGAACTCGGGCTGCCTGTCCTTCCTGGAATCCTCGTCACGGAAGCACCTTGCGACCTGGTAGTAACGGTCCATGCTGGCGACCATGAGCATCTGTTTGAACTGCTGGGGGGACTGGGGGAGTGCGTAGAAGGTTCCGGGGTGGACCCTGGAGGGAACGACGTAGTCCCTGGCCCCCTCGGGTGTGGACCTTCCCAGGATCGGGGTCTCGATCTCGAGGAAACCGTTCTGCTCCAGGTACTGCCTGGCCAGGTGGACGAGCTTGCTCCTGAACTTCATCGCCTGGATCATCTCGGTCCTCCTGAGGTCCAGGTACCTGTATTTCATCCTGACGTCCTCGTTGGGGAGGACTCCCTCCTTCTGGTCTCCCAGCTCGAAGGGGGGTGCGGCGGATTTGTTGAGGAGCTCCGCATCGGTGATGAGCACCTCGATCTCCCCTGTAGGGTTCCTTCCGTCCTCGGTACCCTCGACCCTCTTCCTGACGATACCGTCGATGGAGACGACGGATTCGCGGGTGAATGTCTTCATGATGTCCGAGATGCGCTGTACATCCGTCCCTGCGGGGAGGTCCTCGGGATCGAAGACGATCTGTGTGATTCCGTACCTGTCCGCGAGGTCGATGAAAGCGACCCCTCCGTGGTCCCTGGAGAATCTGACCCATCCCTGGAGACACACCTTTTTACCGAGGTCCGCGGCCCTCAGTTCGCCGCATGTGTTTGTTCTTCTCATGAGAGCGCCTCTATTACTATATCGCACGCTATTTAGGAGGGTATATAAAAATGGTGGCGACGGTCGTCTGACCGTCCAGTGCACCGTAACGGAAGGGAGAACGGAAAGGAAGTGAGCTCAGTGTTCCCCGAGGATCGGGGGGATGTAACTGAACGGGTCCTTCTTGATGCCGAGTATGACG
>JBJEIK010000263.1:0-5399 GCA_051876975.1 Candidatus Methanomethylophilaceae archaeon | reverse complement strand
TCCCCTTCGCAGGGGCATTCATCGCACTCATCGATTCATGGGATCCGAAGAAGTGCGTGTTCTACATAGTCACCGGATGCATCCTGAAGTACGGGGCGATTCTCCTGGCGAGCGGATTCTTCTACTCGTTCTTCACGGGAAAGATGGCCCAACAGGTCATGCTGGTGTTCATTATAGCGGTGATAGTGGTTAGTTTCATCGCATCTTACGTCAAGAAGAAGAGATCCGGATTGGAGGGATGAGATGAAGTTCGTCGATGTTAACCCGTATTTCTACCCGTTCAAGGGCGGTATCGAGAACAGGATGCATGACACCGCGAGACTCCTCGCCGAGAGGGGGCACGACGTCACGATCCTCACCGGCAGACTCCCGGACACGCCGGAGGAGGAGATGACCCCCGATGGATATAGGATCATCAGGCTGAAATCCAAGCTGCTGAACGTATACAACCCCCCGTACATCTCATCCGAAGGGGTGCTGGAGGCGCTGCAGAGCCTGGACGCAGATGCGGTGAACTACAACTACCGCTGGGCACCATCATACAACAGGGACCTGGCGAAGTACGACGGATACAAGGTCTTCACCTACCACAACATGTGGGGGGAGGGGACGGGGATCCAGGCCAAATTCTCAGAGATGAACGACAACTCGTTCAGGAAGACCCTGATGACCTTCGATCACATAGTCTGCGTCAGCGACTACGTCAGGGACGACCTCATCCGCCGCGGGATACCGGCGGACATGACCACCACGGTCCCGACCGGATTCGCATGCGGACCGTTGGAACCGATGGAGGAGGGGGATTTCATCCTCTCACTCGGACGCCAGGTCAAGACGAAGGGTCTGAAGTACATGGTCGAGGCCATGAAGGATGTGGATTGCAAACTCATAATATGTGGCAAGGGACCGGAATCCAAGAACCTGGAGAAGCAGGTAAGGAAACTCGGACTGGAGGATAGGATCGAACTCCGCGGATACGTTTCCGAGGAGGAGAAGGCCAGACTCATGGGATCCTGCAGGTTCTTCGTCATGCCATCACTGTTCGAATCCTTCGGACTGGCCGCTGTGGAGCTCATGTCGCATGGCAGACCGCTCGTCTGCACCAATGTGAACGGACTCCCAGAGACCGTGGGCGAGGGGGCCATAACGGTGGACCCCGCGGATCCAAAGGCATTGGCCGATGCCATGAACCGTCTGCTGAAGGATGCGGAACTGAGGAGGGACCTGGGCGCCAAGGCCCGTGCCAGGGCCGAGTACTACTCCTGGGACCGCTTCATCGACACATACGAGAGGATACTCCTCGGCGGTGACCGTACAGCCTAAGTGCCGTAACCTGCCCTGCTTTATACACAGACGGCAATCGTCGGACGAGGGATAGCACTTGACCGCATTGGAGATCACAATCGGGATCTGCGCCTACAACGAGGCCCAGAACATCGAGAGGTCCATACGCTCGATATACGACCAGAAGACGAAGGACATCGCCGTGAGGGAGGTCATAGTCGTCTCCAGCGGAAGCACCGACGGAACCGATGACATCGTCGGGAAACTGGCCGACGAATACGGCAACATCACCCTCATCCGCCAGGAGAAGAGGGAGGGGAAGAACTCCGCCATCAACTGCTACCTGGAAAACAAGACGTGCGACATCGTGGTCATGCTCAATGCGGACAACATATTCGGGAACGAGAACTCCCTTTACAGCCTCGTGTCCCCGTTCTTCAATGAGAAGGTCGGTATGGTCGGCGGTCACCCTGTTCCGACCAACGACAAGAAGGACAAGGTGGGCTTCGCCACACACGTCCTTTGGACAATGCACCACCGCCTCGCACTCGTCTATCCGAAGATCGGCGAGCTCGTGGCATTCCGTGACATCGGCACCCGCCTCCCCACGGACCAGCAGTCCGACGAGGACATCATCAGGATGAACCTCGAGAAGGCCGGATACGACTGCATCTACGCACCGGATGCGATCGTCCTCAACCGCGGTCCGGAGACCGAGGAGGACTTCCTCAAACAGAGGATCAGGGTGAACATCGGCGAGGTCAACATGAAGAGGAAGTTCGACTACGACATCCCCTCGTGGAACAAGAAGTACCTCATGAAGGCCGTCATGGGTACCGTCAAGGACCTGGGATTCCACCCATTCAAGCTCCTCTACGCCGTCAGACTGGAGATGAAGGCCCGCAGGATAGCCGAGGAGCACATAGACTCCGGCGATGCGGACATGAACATCTGGGACCAGGTGGCGACAACCAAGAAGCTGTGATCAGACCCTTCTTCCCTCATCGATCCTCTGTCCGGACTCCACGACGGTGTTGTCGGCGAGGACGGCGTTGAGGACCTCGGCACCGTGCTTCACGATGCATCCGTCACCCAGGATCGAATTGATGATCCTGGCGCCATCGACCCTGCAGTTCCTCATCACGAGCGCACGCTCCAGACGGGAGTTCTCGACCTTCGATCCCGCCAGTACCACGGATGAGATCAGTTCGGAGTTCGCAACCTTCGAACCTGGACCCATGTAGAAATCACCGCGGATGCATGCATCCTCCGCCCTGTGGTCACGGATGTGTTCGCGCTTGGCCATGGCCAGATTCGCTCCGAGCAGATCGTACGGGCGTCCGACATCCATCCATATCCCGCTGAGACTGTATCCCTGAACGCGTCCGCCCTCGGATAGGATGATCGGAACGAGGTCCTTGGAGAAGTCGAAGAACTGGTTCGGCGGAACACGTGACAGGACCTCCTTCTGAAGAACATAGACCCCGGCATTGATCAGGTTGGAGAAGACCTCCTCCGGCTTGGGCTTCTCTTTGAACTCCGAGATCCTGCCGGATGCATCCACGCGTGCGATCCCGAACTCGCAAGGATTGTCCACAGGTGTGAGGGCTATGGTGATCTTGGCTCCGGTGTCCTGATGTACCCCGATCTCCTCGGCCACATCGATATCCGCGAAGACGTCGCCGTTGGAGGCAACGAAGGTATCATCCAACTGATCCTCCAGGAGCTTCATCGCACCGGCCGTTCCCATGGGTTCGTCCTCGTATGCGTAGCGGATCGTGATTCCCAGATCGCTCCCGTCACCGAGCTCCTCCATCATCCCTGGCTTGTATCCGCATGCCAGGATGACCTCCTCGATACCCGCACGTGCCAGCGACCTTATGAGGTACCATATGCAGGGCTTGTCGACAACTGACAGGATCGGTTTCGGCTTTGTCTCCGTGAGAGGCATGAGCCTAGTACCCTTTCCACCGACCATCACTACTGCCTGACGAACCTTCATGTCAACATCCTCCTGTGAAGTTCCTGACCCTGACGACGTTTATCCCCATAGGGACCCCCAGGGATTCGGATACCGGTCTGCATTTTGAACGGAGCACATGGGCGACCGGAACACCCAGGTCCTCGTCTGAAAGCGATTCGTAGTTGGCCATACCCTTGGCGATCACCAGGCATGCACGGGAGATCTCCTCCCTGAGGTCATCGGGGACGTCCGGCCAATCGATGCCAACGTAGAACTTCCCGGTGGTCATGAGGGCGTCCAGATCCCTGTCGAGACCCGTCCTCGCCGCATCCTCCGCCGTCACGTCGTTGAGTATCGGCACTCCGCGTACTACACCGACGACCCTCTTCCCCCTGGAACGGAGATATCTGATGAGGATGCGGTCCAGCTGGGACTCTCCGCAGTTGTCGAAGATGTAGATGACACTGCCCTCCCTGCGGAGACACTCCTCCACCAGGTCGGAATCATCGCATCCGATCCCCTGGGCCACCAGGTCGTCGAACATGTGCCCGAACTCCGATGGATCGTCTATGGCTATCCCCGAACCGAAATCCATGATGTTCCCGACGACGGATGCCATCAGGGCTGCCCTGAGCTTATCATCCGATGAATCGACCATGGATTGGGCTATCGGCATGAACCTCTCGGCCACCGAATCCGCCTCGACCTTCAGATCATGGTAAGGATCATCGATGCCGAGACAGGAATAACATGTCCTGTGGACCTCCGTGGCAACATCCACCGACTTCCTTTCGGCCCCGATCTCCGAGGCGAAGGTCCTCAGGGACGACTCGACGGTATGGTAATCATCGGTTCCCTCGACCAGCCTGGACTGGAAGAGAACACGCTTCATCAGACACGGTATGCAGTCCGCTTCTATCTTCATCTGAGCACCGATTTATAACGGGAACTGGGCCCGAACACTAATAAAGAAGGGATACTGTGTCTTTTTATATAAGAAACCGCATCGCTCAAACATGGCAACTGACAAAATATGCTCTTCATGTGGTAAGAGACTCGTCGGTCACGGCAACACCTTCTTCAAGTGCCCCAAGTGCGGCGAGTACGAGATCGGCAGGTGCGACCAGTGCCGCGACCAGGGCGTAGCTTACGAGTGCAAGAAATGCGGATTCATGGGACCGTGAGGGTTTAAGATGGGACAGATTGTCGCAGGATACGACCTCATGCCCGAGAGCACCGACGTTGACCTCAACGCAGTCATCGAGCAGCTCCCCAACGTTCTGCCCGCAGGCGTCGAGCTCCTGAAGGACGACGTCAAGATCGCACCTGTCGCATTCGGCCTCATGAAGGTCTGCGCAGGATTCCTCATCGATGACTCCAACGAGGAGGCAGGAAGCCAGCTCGAGGCTGCACTTCGCTCCATCCCCGGAATCGAGAACATCGAGTGCGTTTCTTCAACCGTTTACTGATCAACAAGGGGGTAAAACCCCTATTTCTCCATATGAAATATTATTCTATATAGAATATAACAACTCTTATTAACCGCTAATTTTGTCCTCCATCTATGAACACGGCCCTGATACTAGCTGGAGGCACTGGCCAAAGGGTTGGAGCGGATATTCCCAAACAATTCCTCAGAATACAGGAAATACCCATCATAGTGTACACCCTTTCCGTGTTCCAAGCCCACCCTGACATCGACAGGATAGCTGTCGTATGCGTGGAAGGGTGGAAGGATGAGATTCTCAGATGCAAGAACGAGTTCGGCATCGATAAATTATACAGAATCATCCCCGGCGGATTGAACAGCATGGGCTCCATATCGAACGGCATAGATGCGATTGCAGAAGATTGCAGCCCCGATGACATAGTGATCATTCATGATTCTGTCAGGCCTCTCATTGACAATACGATCATCTCCGACTGCATCAGAGTCTGCAAAATGCATGGGAACGGATGTGCATCCATAGACATGCAGGAGACCATAGTCAGAACATCAGACCGTATCAGCGGTAGCATCAACATCGACCGTTCCGACATCAAACGTGTACAGACCCCCCAGGCATACAGAATAGGTCTCGTGAAGGAGCTGTACGATGAGGCACGTTCACAAGGGATCACAGATTCGATCTATGCCAACACGCTTCTCATT
>JBJEIK010000262.1:0-5440 GCA_051876975.1 Candidatus Methanomethylophilaceae archaeon | reverse complement strand
TCGACGGCACCCTGTGGATTCCCGCCCTCGACCTGCCTCTTGGCCTTGGATGATGCCTCATACGCCGGATCCGATGTCATGGCAGGCTCCTTGGTCTGCTTCGTATAAAAAGCACTGCAGGAACCCAACAGGGATTTCGAAACAGGGGTGCGGAGTGCGAAGGTCTATTATCATGGAAGTGCGGTCGCCGGACCATGGGAATCGTGAAATCGTTCGCGGGCGGCCTTCTCATGACACTGGTCCTGGTCGTCCTCGTGCCGATAGTATGTAACCAATACCTGTCTCCGGCAATCGTCGATGCTGTGGGTGATAACAGTTTCCTGATACTGTCATCGGAGATGATCGTGAACCTCTTTATGTGGGCAATCATCCTCGGATTCATGGTACTCCTCGGCGGAACCATGATCCTGAAGAAATGCGGCATATTCGGAGTCCTCGGACTCATCGTGGCCTACTGGCTTCTGGGAGATGTGACCGATGCACTCGTCCCACTTCTCATGCTGATCCTCAGCGTCATCATACTGAAGACCATCCAGATCAAGAAGGCTAAGAAGGCCGAGGAATGAGAAACGGCGTTAAGACAATCGTAATATCGTGAAATCGACGATAAACGTATCAAAATCGAACGGATTAAATAAACCATCTTTCATATCAGGAATTCGCGGGGAGGTCTCGCTGCTTTGCAGTCAATCGCATATTCCTCCTTATCTATGACGATGATGGGGCCTTCGGGCCTCAACATCCTCCCCGCACTTCCACTCGTTGAACTCATTGCAGACATGCTCCATCAGCACGTACGAGAAGTTGTTGGCGTAGACGAAGGCATACATGGCCGACGTCAGGACCAACGGGATCAGGAAGTCCAGGTAGTTGTCGATGATATCCCAGAGGGAGAATCCGAAGTAGAGCGATATGATGAACATCATCATGAACACGCCCAGACCGGAGAACGTGTAGAACAGCTTCGACTTGGCACCTTCCCACAACCTGTACTCCCTGGGCGCATCCGAGGCCACTCTGGCGTTCATATGCTTCACGGACATCCAGGGGATGATCAGGACCGGGACGAACATGGTCAGCATCACCATGATGGTCAGCATGGTCCTCTGACTCATGGATTGCAGGAAATACGGGTTGACGAAGAGATAGGATGAGATCAGGGCACCGAGAACGACGGCGTACATGAAGAGATAGAACATGGAACGATTGTCGAAGGAGTTCTCATCGGGAACCGGGCCGACCTTGACCTCCGTGACATCGATGATCTCCGGGACCGCGAAGAAGGACTCGGCCTTGCCACGGGTGCCATCGACGGTGTGCGACTGCATCGTCTTGAAGACCTTCAGCAGGTACACGCGGAGATAGGACACGGTGACCGTGAGGACACCGACTGTGGTGAAAAGGGTGAACATGAAGATCGTCAGAAGGGATGCCACCTTCAGGGCGATTCCACCAATTTCGATACCGAAGAAAGACAGGAAATCCACGATCACACCGTCATAGATCTTGGAGCCGGTGATATCGCCGATGAACCACTGTATGCAGGCGATGATGAGGGCTATCTGGAACAGGACCCATCTGGGGAACTGACCCGAAGGCACATGTCTGTATCCGACCAGACCCAAAACGGCGAAACCTACGACGAAGATCAGACAGAGCATCCGTATGACCTCGCCGAATGAATCCGCACCTGTGACGATGCACGAGATCAGCCATATTACGATGCAGACGATCAGGAAATATGGGAAGTACTTCTGGACCGGGGCATCGTTCCAGGGACGGACCTTGTGGGAATCGGCCTTCTTGGATACTATGCGCTCCGCTATATGATCGACACGGTCCGACAGGTTGTCGGAGACCGAATCCAGCATGTTGTCGAGTCTCTCCCCCTTCGCCATACCCTTAAGAAAGGCCGGACAACCGATATGAACATTACCCTCATCGTTTCACGCGAATCGTTATAGTCATGGAGAATCTATGATGTCCCATGGCAGAACAGAAGGGACTCAAGAACCGCGGACATTCCCGTGCGGACGTTGACGAGCGCCGCACCGCCGCGGAGGAGTTCACCGGATCGAAACTCGACACCATCGCGAACTACGGTTTCGAACCTGAATCGGCATCCAAGAACATCGAGAACATGATCGGAACGGTCCAGATCCCCCTGGGATACGGAGGGCCCGTGAAGGTCCACGGGGAGAACGCCGACGGCGAGTTCCTCATACCCTTGGCGACGACCGAGGGGGCGTTGGTGGCATCCATCTCCCGTGGGATGTCGGTGATCAACGCTGGCGGTGGAGCGAAAGCCGCGGTCTACGAGGACTACATGACCCGCGCACCGGTCCTCAGGGTGGAGGGCATCGAACACGGCAGGAAGGTTATGGAGTGGATAGACGCCAACATGGACAGGATCCACGAGGCTGTGGCCGGAACCACATCCCATGGAAAGCTGCACAGGATCGACACCTATCCCAACGGCAGGAGCCTGTACCTCAGGTGCCTGTATGAGACGGGTGATGCCATGGGAATGAACATGGCCACCATTGCCACCGAAGCGATCTGCAGGCTGCTGGAGAAGGAGACAGGTGCGGTGATGATCTCCGTGTCCGGGAACATGTGCTCCGACAAGAAACCCGCTGCGATCAACATGATCAACGGAAGGGGGAAGACCGTGGTCGCCGAGGCGAGGATCCCCAAGGACATCGTCGAATCCAAACTGCACACCACATCCGCTGCCGTCGAGGAGACCAACTACAGGAAGAACCTTGTGGGAAGCAGCATGGCGGGCACATTCGGTGCCAACGCCCATGCCGCCAACATGGTGGCAGCATTCTACATCGCCACCGGACAGGACCCTGCACAGGTCGTCGGAGGAAGCATGTCGATAACAACATGCGAGGACATCGACGGGGACCTGTACATCTGCGTCAGGATGCCGGCCGTGGAGGTGGGAACCGTCGGAGGCGGAACGCGTCTGCCCTGCCAGAGGGAGGCGCTGTCCATGATCGGATGCCTCGGGGACGGCAAGGCGAAGAAGCTCGCCGAACTCGTCGCCGTGACCGTCCTAGCAGGGGAGCTCTCCACACTCGCGGCACAGGCCGCGGGACAGCTGGGAAGCGCCCACGCCGCACTCGGCAGATGAACTTTCGAGGGGCACGTCCCCTCACTCCCTTTTTTACACGCGCGCGTATCTTTTATAGGGCTTCTCTGATTGAGGCCCCATGCCTGTTATCAACTTCAAATACAGCGACCTCTGCACGATGCTGGGAGAGGAGGTCCCCCAGCAGACGCTGGTCGATAGGATCCCCATGATCGGTGCCGACATGCACGAGACCGAGGGCGAATGCGACGAGATGTCCGTGGAGTTCTTCCCCGACCGTCCCGACCTCTACAGTGTAGAGGGCCTCGCCAGGGCCATGAGGGCGTTCCTGGACATCCAGCCCGGCATGAAGACGTACGATATGGGCGACAGCGACATCGAGGTCTTCGTGGACGAGAGCGTGAAGGGTGTCAGGCCCTACTTCTGCTGCGGTGCCGTCCTCGATGTGGACATCGACGACGAGTTCCTCAGGTCCATCATGGAGATGCAGGAGAAGCTGCACATCACCATCGGAAGGAAGAGGAGCAAGCTGGCGATCGGCATCCACGACCTGGACAAGGTCAACCCCCCGTTCACATACAGGCTCGCCGATCCCCACTCCATCAGGTTCGTCCCCCTCGCCAAGACCGAGGAGATGGATATGCAGGAGATCCTGGAGAAGCACGAGAAGGGTGTGGACTACGCACATCTCCTCAACGGATACGACAGGTACCCCGTTATCCAGGACAAAGACGGAAACGTCCTCTCGTTCCCCCCGATCATCAACGGTGCGCTGACCACGGTCACAACAGGCAAGCACAACCTCTTCATCGATGTCACCGGGAACGACCCCAAGGCGGTCAAGGGTGCACTGGACATCGTGTCCACAGCACTGGCCGAACGCAGCGGAAAGATCATGACCGTCATCATGCACGATGACGGGAAGACGTACAGGTCACCCGACCTCACCCCCTCCGAGATGGACATCTCCGCATCCGAGTGCGACAAGTTCCTCGGAACGAAGCTCGGACCCTCAGGAACGGTCGAGGCCCTCAGGAGGATGGGCATGGATGCGGTCGCCGACGGGGACAACGTCCACGTGACCATCCCCCCTGTCAGATTGGACATCATGCACAAGGTAGACATCTTCGAGGATGTGGGTACCGGATACGGATTCGAGAAGTTCGGAGGCACATACAGCGTCAGGCAGACCCCCGGAGCCCTGGACCCCATCACCACCTTCTCCGAGAGCGTCAGGGACATCATGGTCGGTCTGGGATTCATGGAGGTCACCACCCTCACACTCAGCAACGACAGGGACGAGTTCGAGATCTCCGGACTCCCCAGGATGGACAACGTCAGGGTCCTCAACCCCATCACCGAGGACCACACCTGCCTCAGGTCCTACCTCACACCCAGTCTGGTGAAGATCCTCAGGCACAACAAGCACCGCGACCTCCCCCAGAGGATATTCGAGGTCGGAAACGTCGTCAGGGACACGAAGACACAGGCACACCTCTGCGCGATGGTCACCGCATCGAAGACATCCTTCACCGAGATCAAATCCATCACGGAGGCCGTCCTCAGGGAGCTCGGATGCAAGTATGAGCTGAGACCCCTCAGCCTTCCCACCTTCATCGAGGGCAGGGGAGCCGAGATCGTGTTCGATAGAGAGCCCATAGGGATGTTCGGTGAGATGGCACCCGCCGTCGTGGTGGGATACGAGATCACACATCCCATCATCTTCCTTGAGATCGACCTGGAGCCCATCGTGGCCAAGAAGAAGGATACCCTGTTCTGAGGTGAGAGAATGGAGAAAGGAGAGCAGTTCCCGCAGTTCGTCCTCCAGGACGAGAACGGAGAGACATTCGACAGCAAGATGCTGGAGGGCATCAGGTACGTGATCTACTTCTACCCGAAGGACAACACCCCCGGATGCACCACGGAGGCCATTGACTTCACAGCGGCCTTCCCCCAGTTCATGCTCCGCAACATCCCGATCATCGGTGTGAGCAAGGATTCGGTGAAATCCCACAGGAACTTCATCGACAAAAACCAACTGAAGGTCAAGCTGCTGAGCGATCCCGAGCACGAGCTCATGGAGAAGGTCGGCGCATGGGGAACGAAGGTGTCCTACGGAAAGGAGACCGTCGGAACCATCAGGTCCACATTCATCGTCGGCAGGGACGGGAAGGTGGAGGCCGCCTGGAGGAACGTCAAGGTCAAGGGACATGTCGAGAAGGTCCTCGACGCCGCCCTCTCCCTTGTGAAGACCTCACAGTGATCTTTCCATCTCTTTTATCACGGCCTCGGCATCCGAGAGGATGCTGAGGTCGGCAAACTTATGTATCGGCGCATCGG